>CANGMZ010000230.1 GCA_947454715.1 Chitinophagaceae bacterium | reverse complement strand
CACAAAGAAAAGTAAACAAGCGGTGGGCAGAGCAACATGTACGTTTCACCCATTCTTGGCACAACCAACAACCACCGCAACCTATCGTCTTTCGGTATAAATATGCACATCAAAAGAATAAAAATCATAAAAAAACAAATACGGCTTCGGCGATAGCCGTAAAAAAATGAGGCTAAAAAAACACGCAGCTTAGCTCCTTTTGCGCGCGGAGCGATTCGCAAAAGTGCCGCTTTCTTTTGTTACTTTTCTTTGCGGCAGCACAAAGAAAAGTAAACAAGCGGTGGGCAGAGCAACATGTACGTTTCACACCATTCTTGGCACAACCAACAACCACCGCAACCTATTGTCTTTCAGATTACCCCATTCATCTCAAAAAACATCATTTCTTAAAGAAATGCCAACAATTACACAATTGCCCCTATAACCGACGCAACAGGCAAAGACCATCACCTTTTAAATCCGTACCTTAGACATCATATTAACATACTCATGGCCCAACTGATTAGAAAAGAAGATGCGCTGGAATACCACAGCAAAGGCAGACCCGGAAAAATAGAAGTAATACCTACAAAAGAAACAAAAACACAGCGCGACCTTGCGCTGGCATATAGCCCGGGCGTAGCAGAACCTTGCCTGGAAATAGCAGCAAACCCCGATGATGTTTACAAATACACCGCAAAAGGCAACCTGGTAGCAGTTATCAGCAATGGCACTGCAGTCTTGGGGCTTGGTGACATTGGCCCTGAAGCCAGCAAACCGGTAATGGAAGGAAAAGGCTTGCTCTTTAAGATTTATGCAGATATAGACGTCTTTGATATAGAGCTCAATGTCAAAGACCCTGACGCATTTATACAAGTAGTAAAAGCACTTGAACCAACATTTGGCGGTATCAACTTAGAAGACATAAAAGCACCGGAGTGCTTCGAGATAGAAACACGACTGAAAGCGGAACTGAAAATCCCCATCATGCACGATGACCAGCACGGCACAGCCATCATCAGCGGTGCTGCCCTGCTCAATGCACTCGACATAGTGGGTAAAAACATTGCAGATGTTAAGATAGTCATCAGTGGCGCAGGCGCATCTGCCATCTCATGCTGCAAGATATACCTGGCATTAGGCGCTCGTGTAGAAAACATGTACATGTTCGATAGCAAGGGCCTTATTACCTCTGTCCGCACAGACCTCGACAACCACAAACAACAGTTTGCACAAGCAGCTCCCGATATGAGCCTTGAGGAAGCGATGAAAGGCGCAGATGTATTTATTGGTCTGAGCAAGGGTGGCGTGGTATCGCAGCAAATGGTGAAAGGAATGGGGGAAAAACCGATTGTCTTTGCACTCGCAAACCCTAACCCGGAGATTACCTATGAAGATGCACTTGCTGCCCGTCCGGATGTCATCATGGCAACCGGCCGTAGCGATTACCCTAATCAGGTAAACAATGTACTTGGCTTCCCTTATATATTCCGTGGCGCACTCGATGTTCGCGCTTCTGCTATCAATGAGGAAATGAAACTCGCAGCAGTTACCGCACTGGCGGCACTGGCAAAAGAGCCGGTTCCCGATTTGGTCAATGTAGCATATAACGACATTACCCTCCAATACGGACCTAACTACATCATCCCCAAACCAATGGACCCTCGGTTACTCGTAACCGTTTCTATGGCCGTTGCAAAGGCAGCAATAGACAGTGGCGTGGCACGTGAGCCTATCACCGACTGGACCGCCTACGAAAATCAACTCTATCGCAGATTGGGCAGTGACGATATTATACTGCGCCATGTAATCAACAAAGCCAAACAAACACTCAAACGAGTTGTATTTGCTGAAGCTGAAAATATTAAAATACTCAAAGCCGCGCAGCTGGCTAAAGATGAAGGTATTGCAATACCAATACTCCTAGGCAATGAAGCTAAGATCCGCAAGATGATAGCTGAAAACAATATTCATCTCGATGATGTGGAAATTATTGACCCTAAGAGCGAAGCAGAAGAAGCCAATAGAAACGCATTCGGTGAAATATTCTTCGAAAAGCGGAAACGTAAAGGACTCAACCTTTATGAGGCGAAGAAGATAATGAGAGAACGCCCATACTATGGCTGTATGATGGTAGAGCAAGGCTTGGCAGATGCACTGGTATCCGGCCTCACCCGCAAATACCCATACACTATAAGACCTGCGCTGGAAATAATAGGCATGGAAGAAGGCGCAGGTCGCGTTGCCGGTCTGTACATCATGCTTACCAAAAAAGGACCATTGTTCTTTGCAGATACCACCCTCAACTTTAACCCTACGGAAGATCAGCTGGTAGATATCACCCTACTCACGGCAAAGGCTGTAGAGCACTTCAATATAAAGCCACGCATTGCAATGCTCTCCTACTCTAACTTTGGTAGCACACCATCGGCAGAAGCATTGACAGTAAGCAATGCCGTAGCCAAGATTAAGGCAAAACACCCCGATCTGGTAATAGATGGCGAAATACAGGCAAGTGTGGCATTCAATAAAGAATTACTGAAAGAAAACTATCCATTCAGCGATTTGGTCAACGAATCACCCAATGTGCTCATATTCCCTAATCTGGCAGCAGGCAACATTGCCTACCACCTGTTACAGGAAGTTGGCGGTGCAGAAGCAGTCGGACCAATCCTCTTAGGATTAAAAAAACCCGTATATGTTCTGCAGTTAGGCAGCACCGTTAGGCAGATAGTAAACATAGTTGCAATTGCCGCTATGGAAGCACAAGTAAAAAGTTAGATTATTTAAGTGCTCAAAAATTTGGCATTTTTAAAAAGGCTTCTTACATTTGCACTCCCTTAACGACTTAATTGTTAGTCCGATGGTGTAACGGTAGCACCACAGTTTTTGGTACTGTTTGTCTAGGTTCGAATCCTGGTCGGACTACATAAGGGAATAAAAAGGCTTGGCTGGCGACAGTTTCAAGCCTTTTTCTATTTCCGGCATGGTTATACCCGTGTTAAAACAATCTTCACTATGACTT
>CANGMZ010000229.1 GCA_947454715.1 Chitinophagaceae bacterium | reverse complement strand
GGGTATTACTGTAGATGGTAAAGCTCCTTGGGAAAACTAATTTATTCACCTTAAATAATAATCAACATGTCATTGACTAAAAAAAGAAAAGCTGTGGTTGCAAAGGTGGATAAGAATAAATTTTATTCCCTTAAAGATGCATCTGCATTAGTAGAAGAAATTAACTGTACAAAGTTTGATAGCTCTGTAGATTTACATATTCGTTTAGGAGTAGATCCTAAAAAAGCAGACCAACAAGTTCGTGGTACTGTTTCTTTACCTCACGGTACTGGTCGTACTAAAAAAGTATTAGTACTTTGTACACCAGATAAAGAAGCAGCAGCAAGAGAAGCGGGTGCTGACTACGTAGGTTTAGATGAGTTCGTAGCTAAAATTGAAGGCGGTTGGGTAGATATGGATGTTATCATCGCTACTCCAGCAGTTATGCCTAAAATTGGTAAACTAGGTAAAGTATTAGGACCACGTAACTTAATGCCAAACCCAAAAACTGGTACTGTAACAAATGATGTTGCAGCAGCAGTAAACGAGGTTAAAGGTGGTAAGATTGCATTTAAAGTTGATAAAGCTGGTATCGTTCACGCATCAATTGGTCGTGTATCTTTCTCTGCAGATAAAATTGCTGAGAACAGTGCTGAATTAATTAATGCGATCATTAAATTGAAACCATCTGCATCTAAAGGAACTTACTTGAAAGGTGTAAGCATGGCTTCTACAATGAGTGCAGGTATTGCATTAGAAACTAAATCATTAATCAACTAGTCCTGGTGATCCGAAAGGAAATGACCCAGGTAATTAAATAAAATTAGTTATGACCAAAGATCAAAAAAATGAAGTGATTGAAATTCTAAAAGAAAAATTCAATCAATATAATAACTTCTATATCACAGACACAGAATCTTTGAGCGTAGAACAAATCTCTAACTTACGTCGTTCTTGCTTTAACAAGCAAGTTGAAATGAAAGTGGCTAAAAACACTTTGATCCGTAAAGCATTAGAAGGTTTGGACAGCGAAAAGTATGCAGGTTTGTTTGATTCATTAAACAATGTAACTGCATTGATGTTTTCTGAAAATCCTAAGGATCCAGCTGTGATCATTAGCGCATTTAGAAAAGCAAGTGCTGGAGAAAGACCAACTTTAAAAGCTGCCTTCATTAATGGAGATATCTTTGTTGGAGATAATTCTTTAGTAGCGTTAACAAATATCAAAACTAAGAACGAGCTTATCGGCGAAGTTATTGGATTGTTACAATCTCCTGCTAAGCGCGTAATTGCAGCTTTATTAAACCATGCTGAAAACGGTTCTTCTGCAACAGAAACTGAAGTAGTTGCAGCAGCGGTTGAAGTAGCAGTTGCTGAGGCAGAAGCTCCAGTTGTGGAAGCTCCAGTAGCAGAAGCACCTGCAGCGGAAGCGGCTCCAGAAGAAGGTGCATAGGCACCTTCTGATACAGGCGGGAAACTACTGTATCAAACCTTGTGATGAAAGAGGAAATTTTCATCAAACAAATAGTTAATTTCAGAAGACTCGAATGAGTTTCTGTTTTTATATTGTTACATAATTTTTTTAAACCTTCCGCTGGAGCATATGCTTTGAAAGCGGAAAAAATTGAAACAAAATGGCAGACGTAAAAAAACTAGCTGAAGAATTAGTAAGCTTAACAGTAAAACAAGTACAAGAATTAGCAGACGTTTTAAAAGCTGATTACGGTATCGAACCAGCAGCAGCAGCAGTAGTTGTAGCAGCAGGTGGTGGTGCAGGTGAAGCAGCAGCTGAGAAAACAGCATTTGATGTTATCTTAGTAAGCGGTGGTGCTAGCAAATTAAACGTAGTTAAAATCGTTAAAGATTTAACTGGTCTTGGTTTGAAAGAAGCTAAAGACTTAGTTGATGGCGCTCCAAAAGCAGTTAAAGAAGGTGTTTCTAAAGCAGAAGCTGACGAAATCGCTGGTAAATTGAAAGAAGCTGGTGCTGAAGTAGAAGTAAAGTAATTTACTTGACTTAGGTCACCCTTATATAATTAGCCCTGTCCATTGGACGGGGCTTTTTTATGCCCCTAAGTGAACTAGCTATTTAAATAATTATTCATTGAATTTTTTCTAATATTTTTTTCTCGGGTCGCGATTACTTTTCTTCGTGAATTCCAAAAAGTTTATTTATGCTCGAACGTTCAAAAAATATTAGAAAAGATTCAATTTTCACTCTCTATTGGCTGAGTTCACTAAGGGGCATTTCATTTGGGCCATTTAGGGGGGGCATTTTTTAAAAATAGGATAGGGAGAGGGGCGATGTTAATATGCTAATCTTGGATGAGCGTTCGAGCATAGGGTACTGAATGGACCTCACAGAGGTGGGTAATCGCGACCCGCGAAAACAAGATTAGGCATATTTTCATCGCCCAATACGGAAAATCTAAAAACAAAAACAAACCCACTCATTCCAAGTGAAAACCAATTCGTTAACGAATCCTTAAACTTTGACTAAATCGGTAGGAGGGTGAATTTTAATTAATAAAATATACAATATTTAATTATATTATAAATCAATACTTTATAACTATAATATATTTAAAATACGTCAATATGTCCCAAAGGGGCATTTATTTCAAAAAAATCTTCAAAATCAAGGGTTTTGGTACAAAATTTGTTTTTAAGTATGCCCTAGTTTCATTAACTTTGCAATCCTTTATTTTGGGCATATTGTCTATTGATCTATTACGGTGGCCACGTATCTGTATCAATTGATAGTCAATATTTGAGCACAATGCTACCAAATATTTTATTGCAATAAAACCTGGTTTATACCGTATGTCTACAACAACATTGAACAACAGGCACAACTTTGGTAAGATTAAACATATCGCCGAAGCACCAGACTTACTTGACATTCAGTTAGAATCTTTCAAAGAATTCTTTCAGTTAGAAACAACTCCCGACAGAAGAAACGTAGAAGGTTTGTTCCGTGTGTTTAAGGAAAATTTTCCTATCACGGATACAAGAAACATTTTCGTTTTAGAATTCTTGGATTATTTTATT
>CANGMZ010000228.1 GCA_947454715.1 Chitinophagaceae bacterium | reverse complement strand
CTTATTGCGTTAAAAAAGATATGCCTGAATGCATTATTGAATATACTGCATCAGGGTATCTATTGAAACATTACCTGTGTATGTTTTAATCAGCACGCGGTCTTTGTTATAAATGTTGATCTGGGGTAATGCCTGGTACAGGAATGTATTCTTGATAAAGTCTGTACTATCAAAGCCCAATATCATAATATCAGCATGATCGTTTACGTGATGTGTATTATTGAAATTAGGCAGGTATACTTTCATCTCTTTATTTGCCAGTAAAACGAGTTTAGACTCCTTAAACAAGTTAAGATTCTTGATAAAGAGGTCCGTCTGATCTTCGCAATGACCGCATGTAGGGTTAAACATCATCACTAATAGATTGGCATCGTTTTTCAACTGCTTGTCTGTGTAGCCCTTAGCACCTGTACTTGTAACAAAAAACTGTTTGTTCTTTGGTTTGCGCGCCTTTTTCAGCGCTTTGCCATGCAATGTATCTAGAGTAACCACCACCATCCCGGGCATTGGTGCGCCAATATGATCATAATCAATCTTCGGGGCGACTAATGGAACAGCCTTCTTTTGCTGCGCAAAAGAGGTCAACTGACAAAGTATGGCTGATGCTATAAGTAGTTTACGTAACATAAGGTGGCTAATTTAGGCAAATCCATTAAATGAAGAGCTGATTTTATGTGGCAAAGCTACAAGTTAACATTTTTCCGTATCAGGAGCATAGACTATATCTTAACAAAGAAATATTGCTTTGGTGGCAATAAAAGTCATATACTCAAAAGCAATATTAATTCCTTATCACAACTTTAACATAGTAATTTATAAATTTGCGGCTCACATCCCAAGCTAAAAAGTAAAGATGGCAATATTAGGCAACCTGATAGCTCGCTCATTACAACTTCGTAAAAAATTTAATCTTCCGGTAGCAAGTCCGGAAACATATCAAAAATATACATTACGCCAATTACTGGACCGGGGACAATACACGTCATTCGGCAAACACTACGGGTTTGGCAGCATGTTAAGTAAGGAAATAGATCTGGCTGCAAAGTTCAGATCAACAGTACCTGTGCATACCTATAACGATATGTACAACCAGTGGTGGCATCTGTGTCAGGAAGGACACGAAAATGTATGCTGGCCAGGTAAGGTAAAATATTTCGCACTTAGCTCCGGCACCTCAGAAACATCCAGTAAACATATTCCTGTAACACAGGATATGATTAAATCAATAAAGAAAGTTGGTTTCAAACAGCTATACAGCATGGCCAACTACAAAATACCACCTGTTGCTTTTGAAAAAGGCATACTCATGCTCGGCGGCACAACCTCCCTGTTTGAGAAGGGTGAGTATTATGAAGGCGACATGAGTGGTATTAGTGCCAAGAACATGCCCAAGTGGATGTCTTCCCTACTTTACAAACCCGGACAGAAAATATCAAAACGCCCAAAGTGGGAAGACCGTATCAGACTGATTGTATTGAATGCAAAAAGTTGGGACGTAGGTATTGTGTGCGGTGTGCCTGCCTGGGTGCAAATAGTATTGGAACGTGTTATCAAACATTATGGCGTTAGTGATATCCATGAAATATGGCCTAACCTGAGTGTATACATACATGGCGGTGTTTCTATGGAGCCTTACAAAGAGAGTTTCAAAAAAATACTGGGCAAACAAATGACCTATATAGAAACCTATATGGCATCTGAAGGGTCATTCGGGTTTCAGGCAAGACCGGGAGAAGGGATCAAACTAGTGTTGAATGCCGGCATATTCTTCGAGTTTGCACCATTCACCAGCGATAATTTTGACGAAGACGGCAATATAAAACCTAATCCAAGTACAGTAATGATACACGAGGTGAAGGAAGATACAGAATATGCCGTTTTGCTGAGTACTTGTGCCGGTGCATGGCGTTATCTGATTGGCGATGTGATTAAGTTCACCAATGCTAAAGAATATGAGATAGCTATTGTTGGCCGTACCAAGCAGTTCCTGAGTATGTGCGGAGAACATTTGTCGGTAGACAATATGAACAAAGCAATTGAGAATGTATCTAAACTCATGAACCTCACCATACGCGAGTTTACTCTTGCAGGTTTTCCTGAGGACAATCGTTTTGCGCATAAATGGTACTTAGGCTGCGATGACCCGCATGCGGACCCACAAAAGATAAAAGAGCTACTTGACGCTGCACTATGCCGCCTTAATGACGATTATGAAGTGGAACGTACATCAGCATTAAAGGAGGTTTATGTGGAAGTATTACCAAGTAAAACCTTTATTGACTACCTGCGTGCAAAGGGCAAGTATGGAGCTATGAATAAGTTCCCTCGTGTATTGAAAGGAGATACGTTCCTCGATTGGACGAATTACCTGGAAAGCAATAAAGTAAAAAGCCAAGCATAACATTGTCATTTATACTTTTATTTTCTAAATGGCGTAAGTGATACTTGCGCCATTTATGTTTAAATTGTAGCCTCACAACAAAACCACCTACTTTATGGATACTCCGGGATACAAAGCGGTCCGCTATTCAAAAACAACTATTACAGAATTAATGATTCCATCTTATGCCAATTTCGGGGGCAAGATACATGGTGGCATTCTGTTGTCACTGATGGATAAAGTAGCTTATGTATGTGCCGCAAAACACGCCGGCACTTATTGTGTTACCGCATCAATAGACAGTGTCGATTTTTTGGCACCTGTAGAAGTTGGGGAATTAGTATCTCTTAAAGCATCGGTAAACTATGTGGGAACAGCGTCGTTGATTGTAGGCATAAGGGTAAGTTCTGAAAACGTAAAGACACAGGTTGTAAAACATACCAATACCAGCTATTTCACAATGGTAGCGATGGGAGACGATCACAAACCGGCACTCGTGCCAGGGCTTATTCTGGAGACCAAGGATGAAGTACGCAGATTTGTGGAAACCATGAAACGCAAAGAATTATCGAAACAAAATAAAAACACTCTTAACAGCATAAAGCTACCAATGAAAATTGAAAGCTACAATGAGTTGATTGCAAAGGAAAGGTGTATAGTAAAAACTACTTAATAATACCATTTACGAATACAGCATGAGACTTGGTT
>CANGMZ010000227.1 GCA_947454715.1 Chitinophagaceae bacterium | reverse complement strand
TCAGAACTAAATTATCTTCAGGACGAGGCATTCTAATAAAATACAAAGTCCGCTCCCCGAGCGGACTTTGTATTTTATTACCCAAGAAGATTGTTTTTAATAACTTCATATATTGGTTGGGGTGTTATTTTCTGAAATTTGTAGGGGCATTTCCCGTAATATTTTGTAGTAGTTAACTGTTGTTATTGAGAAATAACTGTCAATAATGAGATATGTCGGCAATTAGTTTTACTAATAATAAAGGTCAATTATATTTACCCCAGACAATGAAGATTTATTAACCTAACTCATTTATGGATATATTAACTATAAAAAATGAATTTCTCTTTTTTGCTCAGAAAATTAATGTGCCTGAAAAGTATTGGCCCGAATTTGGAAATTCTAAATTTGGGTCTGGTCCAGTAGTTGAGCTAGGGCCACATAATCAACTATTGTATATTCACTATGATCGGGGAGAAGAAGTTGAAAAAGAATATGCTGTAGATCTTGATGATTTGATGTACAGGATTTTCAACTATATAACATTTGCCATGAGTTCTGATTATGAATCGAAGCATAGGAAAGAAAATGAAGATTCCCGAAGACAAAAAATTTCAATACAAGAAAAATTATTAGGAGAATTAAGTCAGGTTTGGAAAGATAGGTGCCATCGTGAGAATTTATATATATTGAAAAGTTATCCATTTGACGATTTGAGTCAAAAAAGAATAAACTACTCGATAGAATTAAAAAATACCGGAATGTCACCTCAAGATGCTTGGGCAAATGCTGTTAAAAAATTTCCATTGCCTATAAGTATTTAATGAAATATAAGCACGGAATGTTGCTACTTTTTCCCATTATTGGGGACTGATTCCAAGCTACAAAACCTTTTTACGCCCCTGAAGGATTATATTATAGAGGTGTTATGAGTGGGGCTATAGGTGAAAATAATAAAGTTATGAATCATTCTCAAATAGAAAATGTCTAACTAATACAGGAAAGTATACTTCCGAAACACATTAAATATAATTCAAATGAGCAGTTCGACGTCATTATTTTTATGGACGATTTTTGCAACAATTTGCATGAGTACCCTAATTTATTTGTTATTTCGTTTTTTAAGAAAAATAAATAAGTTATAAACTAATCAATTCTAGAGTGTACAGGCATGCTATTCAGGAAAGGTATGTCTGTGCACTTTAATATTGGGACTGGTTTATTGGTAGTTATAGAATTGCAGCAGAGAGTTATAACATGTACAAATAACTTGCTGCTACGGGCATTTCCATAAGTGTCGAAAAACCTATTACTGCTATCGAAAGCGGGAGTGAAGTATTTGAAGACTTGAAGTGTTGTTAGAATCATATTTATTAATGCAAATTTCTACACTACCTTGCGATAACCAGATTTTGAGTCGCGCTTGGAAGTCATCCTATTAGCCTCTAAAAGCAACTATTGTATTGAACAATAAGGATAAATGCATGTTATTGATCGTTAAGTGATACAGTAGTTCAATGCAAAATACAATGCAATTTTTTGGCGCCAGATTATTATAGTCTGGTGCACCCGTTATTATGCTCATTTTTCTTCAACAAATTCATTCATCCCTTTTAGAATTATTCGAGCTCTCGCTGCCGCAGTTTCATACTCTAAATGTGCAGATAACCATTCCTCAATATGCCTATTTTTTAATAGACTATTCCATTCGTTTTTTAGATATGTTTTTAGCTCTTCTCCACTTTCAGACAACTCATGCCATATCGTTTTACGATTATCCAAGACAAAAACAATGTCTTCAAAATCTTGACTTGTTCTTCCATCATTGTTACCTCTTCCTTTAAAAGCTTCAAGTTTGCTTGCTATAAAGTATGATGGTGAAAATATGTTAATTTGTGTTCTGTCATCAATTTGATAAGTAGTTATATTTGAGAAACCTTCTTTATACCATCTGTTACTAAAGCCTAAGACTGCTTCATCAGTTGGCATTACATCAACTGTTAGCCCTTGATATTTGTATCTGCATGTTACTTTTGCTTCTGGATCTACATTAAATCCAAGTGACGCCAACTTTTCTTGAATTTTCACATATTCACCATAACTTCCAATTTCAATAAGGACATCAATATCATCTGTCGGACGGACATCGGTTTGTTCTGGCTTATCGGCATATAAAGATACCGTTGCGCCCCCTATAAATGCAATACTTTCATTAAGTCCTGCTAATGCGTTATAAACACCTTTTATTCTGACTATATTAGTATGATGGCTCATTGTTCAAAAAGTTCTTTAAGTTTTGTAATTGCTACTTCTTTCTCTCTTGTTTTACCCATGCGTAGGACATCAATCAAAGCAAGCATTAAATAAAGTTTTTCATCTTTCTTCGCAGCGTTTACAACTCCAGGATATAACGGTTGAACAGATAAGCCTTTCTCATCGCTTTCGGCGTCGGGCCATACATATAATTGATCGCTGCTGAACTGTAGTCGCATAAACGGATGACTGTGGGCAGTCGGAATTCCTCGTGAAATATTATTAGGTCGTTGGGTAAAAACATATTGAATACCGTATATTAAGAAATCAAGTAGCGATTGGACACGAACTTTCTTTTTATCCGTATCAATCAACCCAGATGACGCAGATCTCTGTAAGGAATTAGATATTTCTGCTGTGCTTAAAAATAAATCATTGGCCAAGTCTTTGTTGTACCAGTTATGTGAGTCGTAGCATAATATTTTGAGTAATACAACGATGTCCTGTGGTCTCATAAATTCTGTCTATTTTCGATGTAAATATACGAAAATTTACGGTTTACGATTTATAAATCGTAAACATTGTTATTTATAGTGCAGATCAAATTTCTTAAAAATGGAATTAAAGTAGTTGTAGACAACATGGTGGAGAGCGTACCATTCAAAAAAATCAGTCTTTATTTTCCCGCCAATACTGCTGATAGTCCCTACAGATATGTAGTAACAGAAATGCCGGAAGCGTTGGAGGCAATCAGGAAAGCTACAATGAAGGAGGGCCCCGCAAATTTGAATATCGTTATTTATGATTATCCAAATATTCCTTTTAAAAAAGCCGCAAACTCTCTGGTCATGCGGGTACCTGATTGT
>CANGMZ010000226.1 GCA_947454715.1 Chitinophagaceae bacterium | reverse complement strand
TATCTTTCTCCTTCTTACTGGCTTATCGTCAACAAAATATTCCGATTCAACTCTAAAGTTTACTTCAACATTTTTTCCTCCACTTTTATACAAAAAAAAATAATTATAATCAGAGGAAAATCTCGATACGATATCCAAAAACATTACTGGCCTAATACTAACATAGTCATCAATGAACTCCAATAGATTAGACTTACCGCTGCCATTTTTCCCAATAATGATATTCAGTCCGTCTTTAAACTGAACAGTTACATTTTTGAGCGACTTATAGTTTTCAATATATAGTTCCTTCAGCATGATTTATCGACAATAAAAATCAAATATACGACCCAAAAACAACATAGCCCATCCTTTCGGACGAGCTATGCCATATTTCAGATTTACTTTTGATATTATTTACCTTCATTGGCAACGTTACGGCGAATCACGTTCAATGCACCACCGGCCTTGAACCATTCGATTTGCTGTTCGTTGTAAGTATGGTTAACTGTTATTGACTCCTGGCTGCCATCTTTATGATGTAATACCACTGTCAACGGAACACCTTCAGCAAATGTGGTTAAACCAACTACATCCAATACATCATCTTCCTGTATTTTATCGTAGTCTGCCTTATCTGCGAAAGTGATACCCAACATACCTTGTTTCTTAAGGTTAGTTTCATGGATACGAGCAAAACTCTTCACCAAAATAACCTTAACGCCCAAGTGACGTGGCTCCATAGCTGCATGTTCACGGCTGCTACCTTCACCGTAGTTCTCATCACCAACTACTATACTGCCTATTCCTGCAGCCTTATATGCACGCTGCACAGCAGGAACTTCACCATAAGCACCATCTAACTGGTTCTTAACTTTATTAGGCTCCATGTTAAATGCATTCAATGCACCTATCAGCATGTTGTTAGAGATATTGTCAAGATGACCACGGAATTTCAACCATGGACCTGCCATAGAGATATGGTCAGTTGTACACTTACCAAATGCCTTGATCAACAATTTCAAACCACTCATATCCTTACCATCCCAAGCTGCAAACGGCTCCAACAACTGCAAACGGCTACTATCAGATTTTACAACTACCTGAACTTTTGAACCATCTTCAGCAGGTGCAGTATAACCTGCATCTTCTACTGCATAGCCAAGTGGTGGCATTTCATAACCTTGTGGTTCATCCAATTTCACATCTTCTCCCTTATCATTCTTCAGGGTATCAGTAAGCGGATTGAAAGACAAGCTACCCGCGATAGCGAAAGCAGTAACAATTTCAGGAGATGCAACGAAAGCATGTGTTGATGATAAACCATCATTACGCTTAGCGAAGTTTCTGTTGAAAGAAGTTACAATCGTATTTTTCTTTGCAGGATCTGCTACGTGGCGCGCCCACTGACCGATGCACGGTCCGCAAGCGTTTGCCATTACTACACCACCCATCTGGTCAAATGTATTTAACATGCCATCACGAGCAATTGTGTAACGTACTAATTCAGAACCAGGAGTGATGTTGAATTCACTCTTGCATTTTAAACCTTTAGCCATTGCATTTTTAGCAATGAAAGCAGAACGGCTGATATCTTCATAAGAAGAGTTAGTACAAGAGCCTATCAAGGCAACTTCAACCGCATCAGGCCATCCGTGCTCCTTAACCGCTGCAGCCATCTGACTGATTGGTGTAGCCAAATCCGGAGTGAAAGGACCATTTACATAAGGTTCCAATTCGCTCAGGTTAATCTCGATAAGCTGATCGTAATAAGCAGCAGGATCGCTATAAACTTCAATATCAGAACGTAAATCTGCTTTTACTGCATTAGCCAATTCAGCTACATCGCCACGACTAGTACCGCTAAGGTATTCAGCCATTTTAGGATCATAAGCGAACATAGAACACGTAGCGCCTATTTCAGCACCCATGTTACAGATTGTTGCTTTACCTGTGCAGCTAAGGCTTTCAGCACCTTCACCAAAATATTCTACTATAGCACCGGTACCACCTTTCACGGTAAGGATACCTGCTACTTTCAAAATAATATCTTTTGCAGAAGTCCAACCGCTCATTTTACCGGTAAGCTTGACACCTATCAACTTAGGCATTTTAAGTTCCCATGGCAAACCAGCCATTACATCCACAGCATCAGCACCACCAACACCAATAGCGATCATACCTAAACCACCCGCATTTGGCGTGTGACTATCTGTACCAATCATCATACCGCCAGGGAATGCATAATTTTCCAATACCACCTGGTGAATGATACCAGCACCTGCGCGCCAGAAACCAATACCATACTTATCAGATATTGAACCAAGGAAATCATAAACTTCTTTGTTTACGTCTACTGCAGTTGCCAAGTCTTCCTTAGCACCTACTTTCGCCTGTATCAGGTGATCGCAATGTACTGTGCTCGGCACAGCAACCTTACTACGACCACATGTGCTGAATTGCAAAAGCGCCATCTGTGCGGTCGCATCCTGCATTGCTACACGGTCAGGAGAAAAATTAACGTAGTCTTTACCACGGCTGTAAGCAGTAGTAAGCGCATCGTGCGCATGAGAATACAATGTCTTTTCTGCAAGTGTCAGCGGACGGCCCAAAAGCTTGCGTGCTGCTTCTACTTTGCCAGGTAATTGTTCGTAAACTTTCTTGATTAGATCAATATCAAATGCCATGAAGTAAAAATTTAATGCGTAGAATTTATGCAAATTTACCAAAATCGATACAGAAAATGAAATTGCGCTGACAATATATGCTAACTATGTATAGTCCACCATATTATTCACTATATCTACAATATTTCAATTCCTGTTTGACAATATTCTGAATCTTATTACACCAAATTCACTTTCAACTTAATTTATGCTCAGAATACTACCCTAATTATATAATATATATAATTTAATATTTAAACCCCACCCCTGTATAGCTGTGTGGCGTTATTGCTTTCAGCTCCTTCTTCACTTTAGCATTCACATCTAGTGTTTCTATAAAGTCGTGAATATCCTTTTTCCCAATATTAGTTTTACCCCTTGTTAATGCTTTTAGTGCTTCATAAGGCTGAGGATAGTTTTCCCTACGCAAAATGGTTTGTATCGCTTCCGCTACCACTGCCCAGTTATTTTC
>CANGMZ010000225.1 GCA_947454715.1 Chitinophagaceae bacterium | reverse complement strand
TCTGCTAATCTTGGAGTGTATTTTACGGTACTCATTATTTAATTACCTCCCCTGATTTTTTTGAAATTCTTACTAATTTACCTGTCTCTCTCGAACGCTTAACTTTCGTTGGAGCGCTAGTTTTAGCATCCCATAACATTACATTACTAATGTTAATAGAAGCTTCCACTTTTACGATACCACCTTTTGTATTAGATGCAGATGGTTTAGTGTGCTTAGTTGCGATGGCAACGCCTTCTACTACTAAACGACCTTTTTCAACGTCTACTTCCAACACTGTGCGAGGTTTTTTCAAGTCCTTATCATCACCAGCAATTACCACAACGGTATCACCTTTCTTGATGCTGTATTTGGGTTTGAATCTGTTACTCATAATTTATATTTATTTTATAACACCTCAGGTGCTAATGAAACAATTTTCATGTATCCTTTATCACGCAATTCACGAGCAACTGGTCCAAAGATACGTGTACCTCTTGGCTCCTCTGAATTGTTTAATAATACTACTGCGTTATCATCAAAACGAATATAAGATCCGTCTTTTCTGCGCAATTTGTTTTTTGTACGAACGATTACCGCTTTAGATACAGTACCTTTTTTGATACCGCCTGCAGGGATCGCATCTTTAACTGTAACAACAATCGTGTCTCCGATTTTTGCGAAGTCTTGACCGCTATTTCCTAATACTTTGATACAAAGTACTTCTTTAGCGCCGCTATTATCAGCTACATTTAGCCTACTTTCTTGCTGAATCATTTTATTTAGCTTTTAGCTTTTATTCCTTGTTCTTTCGAACTTGGGTTAATACGATTTAATACCTTTTTTTGGATTAGATTATTTAGCTTTTTCAACTACTTCTACTAATCTCCAACGTTTTGTTTTACTCAAAGGACGAGTTTCCATGATTTTCACAACGTCGCCAATACCGCATTCAGATTTCTCATCATGAGCGTGGAACTTAGTTGTTTTTTTCACGAACTTTCCATACATCGGGTGCTTTACTTTTCTTTCAACTGCTACTGTAATGGTTTTATCCATTTTGTCGCTAGTTACAACACCGATTCTTGTTTTACGTAAATTTCTTACTACCATTGTCATTATTTTTTTGTTGGCTAATTAAATTAATAATTAGATACCTAACTCTTTTTTCTTTAATTCCGTTTTTAAACGGGCAATGTCTTTACGAAGTCCGCGGATACTCATTGGATTCTCTAGAGGAGAAATAGCATGAGCGAACTCTAATTTCTTTAGTCTTAATTGATCTTCGTCGATACGTGCTTTTAAATCAGTCACATTCGCGTCTTTTAAGCCTTTGTTAAAATCATATTTCTTGGTTGCCATAGCAAATACTTTTTATGTGGTGATTACAAGTCTCTTCTTGTAACAAACTTAGTTTTGATTGGTAATTTTTGAGCAGCTAATCCCATTGCTTCTTTTGCAACTTCTGCAGTAACACCGTCGATCTCAAAAATGATACGACCTGGTTCAACTACAGCAGCCCAATATTCAGGGTTACCTTTACCTTTACCCATTCTCACCTCTGCAGGCTTATGTGTAATAATTTTATCTGGGAAAACACGAATCCAAACATTTCCTTCTCTTTTCATTGCACGTGTCATCGCTTGACGAGCAGACTCAATTTGTCTACTTGTCAACCAAATTGGATCTAATGATTTTAATGCAAAAGAACCAAATGCAATAGAAGTTCCACGCTTCGCAACTTCGCGAATACGTCCTTTCTGTTGTTTCCTATGTTTACTTCTTTTTGGCTGTAACATATATAGTTATTGTTATCTCTTAATTAATTTGTTTCTATCGTAATTCTAATTCAGTGAATTATTTTCTTCTTGGACCACCTTGACCACCTGGACCACGACGATCTCCACCATCACGGCGATCGTCACGACGATCTCCACGTGGATGATCTGCTCTTTCACCGCCTTCTTTACCACCGATGAAATTTGGATTTAATTCACGCTTTCCTAAAACCTCACCTTTACAAATCCATACTTTGATACCGATTTTACCATACACTGTTAAAGCGTATACGTTAGCATAATCGATGTCCATTCTGAAAGTATGTAAAGGAACACGGCCTTGTTTGATTTCTTCGCTACGTGCAATCTCAGCACCACCAATACGACCACCTACTTTAATTTTAATTCCTTCTGCACCCATTCTCAAGGTAGAAGCAATCGCCATTTTAATAGCACGTTTGTAATTGATACGGTTTTCGATTTGACGAGCAATTGTTTCTCCAACAATTGTTGCATCTAATTCTGGACGACGGATTTCTAAGATGTTAATTTGAACATCATCGTTACCAGTTAATTTCTTTAACTCTTCTTTGATACGATCAACTTCTCCACCACCTTTACCGATGATGATACCTGGTTTTGATGTATGAATAGTTACGATTAATTTTCCTAAAGTACGTTCAATAACGATACGAGCGATACCGCCCTTGTTAATACGCGCATTTAAGTAGGTACGAATTTTTTGATCTTGAATCAACTTTGTAGAGTAGTCTTTTTTGCTACCATACCAGTTGCTTTCCCATCCGCGAATGATACCTAATCTGTTTCCAATTGGATTTGCTTTCTGACCCATAGTGATGGTTTAGAATATTTAGTTTTTTGAATCTGATTTCGTGTCAACAATCAATGTCACGTGGTTGCTACGCTTTCTAACTCTGTAGCCACGTCCTTGTGGAGCTGGACGCATACGCTTTAACGTACGGCCACCATCTACAAAAACTGTTTTAACTACTAGTTTGCTATCTGCTGCGCTAGCGCCGCTGTTTTTTTGCTCCCAGTTACTGATTGCACTTTTTAACAACTTTGCTAATGGAACTGCATTGTGTTGAGGATGGAACTCCAAAATTGCCAATGCTTTTTCCACTTCCATGCCACGAATAACGTCTGCGATCAAACGCATCTTACGTGGACCTGTGGGATAATTGTTTAGTTTAGCTACTGCTTCCATTTTTTTATTATTTAGTGTTTGTCTTTAAAAACAAACCTTAATTTATTTACTATTTTTTGCTACCTGCGTGTCCTCTGAAGTTTCTAGTTGGAGAGAACTCACCTAATTTATGACCTACCATGAATTCGGTAACATAAACTGG
>CANGMZ010000224.1 GCA_947454715.1 Chitinophagaceae bacterium | reverse complement strand
TGTGCCAGGTCTAATGTATTGCCACGTGATAAAATCATATCGCGGAAGCGCTGGCCATTGGCTCGTGTCATACCACCATGTTCTTTAAACCATGCGTATGCATCGTCGTCAAGCATTTCTGTCCATAAATAAGCATAATAACCTGCTGCATAGCCATTACTCCAAATGTGTAAGAAGTAGCTGGTGCGGTAGCGTGTAGGCACAAATGACAGATCCAGATGGGTATCTTTAAGTGCCTTTGCTTCATATTTGTTGATATCTTGTTTAGGGCTACCCGGAGCCAACTTGTGCCACTGAATATCCAGATTAGCAGCTGCAAGTAATTCAGTAAGTGCATATCCCTGATTAAATGTTGCTGCTTTCTTTATTTTGTCTACAAGTGCCTGAGGCATTGGCTTGCCTGTTTTGTAGTGAGTGGCATAGTGCTTGAACACTTGTGGCTCTGAAGCCCAGTGCTCGTTAAATTGTGAAGGGAACTCAACAAAGTCGCGTGCAGTAGCTGTTCCCGAAAGGCTGGGGTATTGCTGATCTGCAAACAAACCATGTAAACCGTGCCCAAACTCGTGGAACATAGTTGTCACATCGCTATAGCTGATAAGTGCAGGTTGGCCGTCAGCAGGTTTAGTAAAGTTGCACACATTATAGATTACAGGTTTAGTGCCGAGTAATTTAGATTGTCCTACAAGATTTTCCATCCATGCGCCACCATTCTTATTCTCACGTTTGTAATAATCGCAATAGAAGAGTGCCATTGATGAACCATCTTTATCAAATACTTCAAATACCCTTACATCTTTTTGATATACCGGTAAATCTTTGCGCTCTTTAAAAGTGATACCGTAAAGTTGAGTTGCTGCATAAAAGACACCATTCTCTAATACATTATTCAGCTCAAAGTAAGGTTTGATCTCATTTTCATTGAGGTCATATTTAGCTTTGCGTACCTGCTCAGCATAGAAGTTCCAGTCCCATGGTGCCACTTTAAATCCGCCTTTCTGCGCATCAATTACCTTTTGTATGTCCTTTGCTTCACGAGTCGCTTTAGCGGTAGCTGCAGGAACTAGCTTTGCAAAGAAGGCTTCAACTGCTTCTGGCTTTTTAGCCATCTGGTCTTGCAGCTGCCATGTAGCAAAATTAGGGAAGCCCATCAGCTTAGCTTTCTGTGTTCTTATTTCTGCTATGCGCGCTATAATCGGGCGAGTATCGTTTGAGTCGTTGCGTTCAGCTCGGTTCCATGAAGCTTCAAATAATTTCTGACGGGTAGCTCTGTTGGTAAGTGATTGCAGTGCAGGTTGCTGGGTAGTATTTTGTAATGGTATCATCCACTTGCCCGGCATATTGTTATTTTTTGCATCCTGAGCTGCTGCTTCTATTTCACCTTCAGAAAGTCCCGCTAACTCAGCCTTATCAGATACTATTAATGCACCTGCCTTTGCGGCTGCCATTAATTGATTGGTATATTTTGCATTAAGTGTAGCTTCTTCGCTGTTCAGCTTTTTCATGCTTTCTTTATCTGCATCATTCAGATTAGCACCACTCAATGTGAATCGCTGATAATAAAACTCAACAAGACGCTTTGATTCAAGATCTAATTTCAGCTTTTCTCTTTGGTTGTAAATCGTCTCAACACGCTTAAACAGTTTAGTGTTCAAGAATATTGCATCATTATTTTCAGCTAGTTTCGGCGCTACTTCTTCCGATAGTTGTTGTAGCACAGGGTTTGTATTAGCACCTGATAATAAGTTGAATACTCCGCTTACTCTTCTTAGTAGCATACCACTGCGCTCCATAGCTACTAGTGTATTTTCAAAAGTAGGAGCAGCTGGGTTATCAGCTATTTTCTGTATTTCAACCAGTTGTTGCTTTAGACCAGCTTCAAGAGCAGGTTTGAAATCGCTGTCCTTTATCTTAGAAAAGTCAGCAGTCTGGAAAGGCAGCTTGCTTTCCGCATAAAAAGGATTGGCCGGTGTCAATGTGTCGGTGTTTGAATTACTCGATTGCATACTGCCTCCGAAAGAGGATAAAATAGTTACCATCCCTGCTAGAGGGATTAACGCAGATAGTTTCATTTTTGTTTGTGTTGTATTAGGTTTTAAAGGTAGGTATTTTACTATTGTTATTTATCCCCCTTATGGCGTGGGCAGCTCTACTTATCCGTATGTGTAACTTTGTATATTTGTATGCAATAATTGTCAGTAGTCGATAATATGCTATTACAAAATATACTCGTTCTACAGAAGGATAATTCCTTGTGTAGCGTCTAAGAAGTAACTATAAAATCAAATAAGAGAAAAATGAAGAAGATATTTTTATTGTCAGCATGTTTATTGATGGGGGCATGTTCATTTGCTCAATATATCCCTAATGCAGGTTTTGAGACATGGGCGCCAAGTGGTCCGTTTTTAGCACCTACAGATTGGGCGGTGAGTCCGGGTGTTATCCAGTCGTCAGATGCGCATTCAGGTAGTTGGGCATTGCAGTGTAGGGTCGATACTTTTACTAATCCCTTCACTTCAACATTAGATACCATACCTGCCACTGCATATACAGGTGCTGCTACTATGACACCTCCTGCACCGGGTACAAGTTTCGGAGGGTATCAACTTACAGCTTTTCCCGATAGTCTTATCGGTTATTACAAATATCAGAATATGGCTAATGATACCTTTAGTATAATTGTCCAGATGAGTCGTTGGGATACAACAACACATAGTCGTCTTATTATGAGGCAAGGCAGGTTCTCTTCAGGTACATCTGTTGGTACATATACCAGATTTGCAATGCGTTTAGAAAACATGTTTGTAGTTGGTGTTCCTGATACTGCATTTATACAAGTATTGGCATGTAATCCTCAAGCGCCTAAACATATTGGTACGTCTATTTGGGTAGATGATCTCAGTTTTTTTACGTTCCCCGATGCGGTTAACAATGTTCCTTCTTCTTCTGTTATGGTAGTTTATCCTAATCCGTTTACAGATGCGATTCATATTAATGGCGTGAATGTGCAAAAGGTAGAGGTAATCAACATGTTTGGTCAGATAGTTGCTACGACAACCAATACTCAGGTCAATACTGCTGATCTTTCAGCAGGCATTTACTTTGTAACCATTACTACCACTAATGGCAACAAGATTGTGAAGCAAGTTGTAAAACAATAAATGAAAATTCTTATTATGTAAGTCCCTGTGCAATCATATTGCACAGGGACTTTGTTTTGAT
>CANGMZ010000223.1 GCA_947454715.1 Chitinophagaceae bacterium | reverse complement strand
ATTGTAGAGGCATTCAGACCAATGCTGAAAATATCGAAAGCGGAATATCAGAAAATGCAGGTGATAGCTGCAAAAGCACCGAGTGCACTCAAGGTAAACCTCCCACCTATAAAAACGGAAGACCCGGAACCAATAAAACCTGTTCCGGTAAAGCCTAAACCGGTTGACAGTGTAATAGCGCCCGTTAAAACAAGTAGCATAGTAGTAGGAGAAGAACCCAAACCGCAACCACGCATTCCTGTAAAGCTGAAAAAAACAACTTATGCTCAGTTGCAACCTATGTTTGTAGGTAAAGCCAGATTTACACAACTGACCGGAGTAGCAGTAACGGCCCCCGAAATAACAGTAAGCGAAGAAGACATAACTGTGCCACATCCGGCACCTGTTGCGGTAAAACGTGTCACATTAAGAGACATGAAGAAATTGCCGGTATCAAAAGTGAAATTTGAGCCGACACAAGCGGTAGTAGCTGATGCTCCCGAGATAAAGATAGATTTACCTGCTCCTCCTCCCCCACCGGTGAAGCTGGCAAAAGTAGAAGTCGGCTCTTTGCAGAAATTTGCAGTAAAAAAGCCAAAGCCTTACAAAGCACCATTAGCTACTCTACAAGAGATAACCATCAATGTAGATCCGCAAGATTTGCCACCGGTGAGAACCGCACCGATTCAAATGGATGCGATTGCATTCAATAGCGAATTGAGCAGAATAAGCATAAAAAAGCCGGAACTGAAATTGCCTAAAAAGTTCAAGGCAGTACCACCGGTAATAAAAGGGGAAGAGCCGGATCCTGTGGTTACAGAGCCGGTAGCACCTCCCGTTCCGGTTGTCGTGCGCACACCATTAAAAATGTCCAGATTGAAATGGGGTGTATTCAGAATGCATTTGCTCTATGTAAATGTATTTATGGATTCTGATTTGAAACCGGCTAAACTGCCACCGGTTCCGGTATTTAAGACCGAACCTGTAGCACCACCTAAGCCAACCACTGTGGCTAAGGTGAACCCGATAAAACCAACAACACCGGCTACCACACCTAAAACCGGTGAGTATAAAGTTGAATACGAAGACTCGAAAGAAACAACACTGGAGATATACCTGACCAATGGTAAGGGCAAATTCTTTACGACCACTCCTCGTGTAATACTTATAGACCCGGTGACCAATAAAGAACTGAAACAGTTCTACCGTACTGTTGATGAAAACGGTAACCCAGACCCGGTTACTAATCTGGCTGTTGGCAAGTATGACCTTACCTTGTTGGGCAGAAACGATTTGTTAGCTCATGTAGATTTGCAACAGAACAAGCACAATAAAGTATATATAAAAGTAAAGGATTATAGTCTATACTTTTATTATGAAAATGCGCCTACGCGCCCTGTAACAGAGTTTGAAGCTACTGTTATACAACGTAATACAGCTAATGGAAAAGTAGCAGTGCAAAAATGCTCAGAGAAAAAAGAGTATGAGCCGGGTAATTACCATATTACCATCAACACATTCCCGATAAATGATCGTAATATGGATCTCGATGCCATGACAGAAGGAGGTATTGCCATTGCACAGCCGGGATTTGCTAAATTCACATCAGAGGTAAATACATCATCAATTGCGCTTTATAAGGAGTTGGGTGATAAGTTTGTGCAGTTTGCAACCCTGAACCTGAATGACCCTAGGTGCCAGCATCTGCAGATACAGCCGGGTAGATATCAGGTACATTACAACAATGGAACCAGTAAGTTTGCCAGCTCAGAAAGGGTAATCACCTTCTTTATCAAGAGTCTTCAGGAGACTGAAATTAAACTTATAAAATAATTATCTATGGAAAATATTACTGTAGCGGTTATCAGATCATCGGCTCCTGAATATAAAGAGGTGTGGCAGCTTAGAGAAGATGTCTTGCGCAAACCACTGGGGATGTCGCTCGTAAATGAAGACCTGAGCATGGACGCAGAGGATGATATTTACATAGCCATATCTGATGGCAAAGTAATAGGCTGTCTGATGTTGCACAGTATCAGCAATACGGTAATGAAGTTTCGCCAGATGGCGGTAAGTGCAGACTGGCAGGGCAAGGGTGTGGGTCGTAAATTAATGACCAAAGCGGAAGAAGATATTAAAGCCAAAGGGTACACGACTATTATGCTACATGCACGCCAGATAGTTGCAGACTTTTATCTGGCATTAGATTACGACATTACCAGCAGCGCATTCACAGAAGTGGGTATTCCGCATGTGATCATGAAGAAGATACTTCAATAGCAAACAGTGCTGTTTCCTTAATGTATATAATGTTATAGTCTATGGGAGTCGGTGATATATTAAATTCAATAAGAGAAAAGAATGCACTGCTGTTTTATTTTGGTACTGTGTGTTTTATTGCCGGGCTTGTTTGTATTGTGCTGATGCAAACCACCAACCAGCGTATTATGGGGGTGAGTGCATGGTTGAAACCTATGAAGTTTTACCTGTCAATAGCTATATTCTCCTGGTCCATGGGCTTCTATATGCAATTTCTTGATGCACAGGCTAAGGTGAGCGTGTATAATTATGTATTGGTAGCCGGTATGCTCATAGAGTTACTCATTATTACCGGGCAGGCTGCCCGAGGGCAACTGTCACACTTCAATGTCTCTACCCCACTCAATGGTGCGCTGTTCAGTATTATGGGGATAACAATAGTTATTGTCAATCTCTGGACAGCTTATATCGGCTATCTGTTTTTTGAGCAGAGTGGCTTTGACATACCCATGGATTGGGTATGGGGAATAAGGTTGGGCATTATCATCTCTGTAATTTTTGCCTTTCAAGGTGGTATAATGGGTGGCATGCTCCGCCACACGGTTGGTGCAGAAGATGGAGGCGCAGGTATACCACTGGTGAACTGGAGTAAAACCAACGGTGACCTTAGAATAGCTCATTTTTTTGGTCTTCACGCATTACAGATCATACCCCTTTTGAGTATGCTTATTGCCAGAAACACCATGCATGTTATAGCCATTGCTACAGCCTACACATTGTTTGTTGTCTATACTTTGGTGCAGGCACTACAGGGGAAATCTCTGTTTTAAAAACTATATTCTTTTTGCCGCATATTCATTAAATGTTTATATTTGTAGAGATGATGTTGCTAGTTTTTTTGTTTCCGAATCGGGTGATCAGAAAGAGGCGGCAGATTATTTTATAACAGCAAATCATTTAACAGACCCGGTAAGTAAAATGTATAGAGAT
>CANGMZ010000222.1 GCA_947454715.1 Chitinophagaceae bacterium | reverse complement strand
TGCTTCTGAGCGTTATGGATATAAAGTGCATTATGCAATGAAAGCTAATTTCAATACAAGAGTGATTAAAGAAATTTGCGCATTTGGTATGGGGGCAGATTGTGTAAGTGGGAATGAAGTAAAAGCGGCAATTGCCAACGGTTTTGATGCCTTGAAAATAGTTTTTGCAGGTGTTGGTAAAACAGATAAAGAAATCAATTTGGCACTCGCTGCCGGTATATTCTGTTTCAATGTAGAATCTGCGCAAGAGTTAGAAGTAATTAATGAACTTGCAGCAAGTAAAGGCTTGGTTGCGAAGGTAGCAATAAGGGTGAATCCTAATGTTGATGCGCACACACACCATTACATTACTACCGGGCTCGACGAGAATAAATTTGGTATCAACATCTGGCAATTAAATGATGTTGTAGCTGTGCTTCGTAAGTCCCGCAACATTGAATTTATAGGGATACATGTTCATGTTGGGTCTCAGATTACGGACATGGAAGTTTTTAAAAGCTTGTGTATAAGGGTTAATGAATTAAATAATTGGTTTGACGAGCGGAGTTTCAAAGTGCGGGTGCTTAATGTTGGCGGCGGATTAGGTGTGAATTATTACAGTCCTGATCAAGAAAATATCTGTGATTTTGATAGTTACTTTAAAGTATTCTATGATTTTTTGGAAGTCAGACAGGGACAAGAAGTACATTTTGAATTGGGCAGAGCATTGGTTGCACAGTGCGCGGCACTTATAGCGAGAGTACTGTATGTAAAGCCCGGACAGAAGAAGAGTTTTTTGGTGCTTGATGCAGGGATGACTGAGCTCATGCGTCCGATGCTATATCAGGCATATCACCAACTAGATAATTTGAGTAGAGGCGGAGCGGTAGCTGAAACCAAGTATGATGTTGTGGGCCCAATCTGTGAGACCTCAGATTGTTTTCGTAAAGATGTTTTGTTTCCTGCTTCTTTCAGAGGAGACCTTATTGCAGTAAGAACTACAGGTGCTTACGGTGAGGTTATGTCATCGGCATATAATCTCAGGGATAAAGTGGATAGTGTGTTCTCTGATGAGGTGCTGTAAGGAGTTTATGATACCCCTATGGGCATTGGCTTGTTCTGTACTATATATTGCATGCGAATTGCTAAAGCGAGTAATTGCGTTTTAGAGTGTGCATTACGCTCAATGAAGAACATTGTGTCGGTGATAGTATCAATCAATTTCTGAAAAGCTTCAAATGTAGTTTTGGTAGCGGCTAGTTTTCTAACAAACTGAGCCTCAGCATCGGGTAACGATAAAGGCATATCAGGTGTATATCTTGCCCTTATAGCTTGTTCCAGCAATTGAATGATATAGTGCAGGAAATTTTTCTGTTGTTCACGGCCTGCTTTCGACCACTCTTCAGCAAATTTTGTGAGCGCAATACCATTGTTAGTGAATATGGAATTGAACAGATCCTTCACTCCCGGGAATAGATCGTTGTCTGTGTTTGTGGACAAGCGTAATGCTTCAGTGTAACTGCCCATAGCAATATGTGCAATTTGTGCTGCTCTTGTAGGGTCTGCGACACTTCTGAAGGTTAAAGCTTCTGCTATGTCTCTGGGGTGCAGTGGTGCAAGTCTCACCGTTTGTGTGCGTGAAAGTATAGTAGGCAATATATCCTCCATATTTTCAGCAATAAATATGATTATGGTGTCGTGAGGTGGCTCCTCAATAAGTTTAAGTAGTATATTTCCTTCTTTACGCAAATATTCAGGTCGCCATATTAACTGAATTTTTTTCCCGCCTTCGTAAGATTTAAGATTAAGAGTATCTATGATCTCCCGGCATTCTTCCGCCGTGATATTTCCTTGTTTGTTTTCTGCATTTATATGCTGCAACCATTCATAAGTAGTACCATAAGGCGATTGTTTAATGAACTCACGGAAATCCTGTATAAAATATTTACTCATGCCTTTTGTGCCGGCCTTAGGAGGAATTACAGGGAAGGTCATGTGAATATCAGCATGTTCCAGACGAGATATTTTTCGGCAGTTCACACATTGTCCGCAGGAATCTGTAGGGGACTTGTCAGAACAAAAGACGAATTGAGCAAGTGCCAGACCCATTGCCAGCCCTCCGGTGCCTTCACCGCCTACCAGTAGCAGTGCATGCGGGAACACATCGTTGTGCCACATCTTCATCAATCCTTCCTTTGCAGCTTGCTGCCCTACAACATCCTTAAATTGCATGAAGCAAATTTAAGTAATAAAAATCTTAGTGAGGAAGTGTCTATTAATGTGTTATGACCAGTTTTCTTGTAATCTTGCCAATCTCGTTACCTGATATTATTACATTATAAATGCCCGAAGGGATATTTGAGGTATTTATCTTTTCTTCAGAGTTATTGGTATTCAAACTGCAAATTGTTTGACCAAGAATATTGGTTACAGATATGGTATAGTTGCTATTTGTGATGTTTGTTTTTACAGTGAGCAAGTCGTTGGCAGGATTAGGGAATAGACTAGCGGTTATTGCGGCTTGGTTTATGTTTTTTATATTATTTAGCCATTTGAATGCTCCATAACAAATTGTTCCATTTTTGTAGAAATAGGTAATATGTTGATCTATTGTAGAATTGGCATCATAAAATGACATACTCCAAAGTCCATAACCTGGATAGTATGTATATGATTGGATAGCACGTTCTACGATGTTAGCATCAGGTCCGTGACTCAATATAACTCTCGCAGATGTATCATCGGAATACATACTATTGTAATTAATGACATATCTGCCACGGATATCACAAAAAGATGTATCAGGTCCTTCATTTGGTAAGTAATTATAGAAACGGTAATTACCCCGTTCCTCGGGCATTAAGTCTGTATTTATGAGAAGGGTTGTGTCGTAAATTTGAGAACCTAATTGATGATAACTCCAATATTCTGGTATTGGTGGCGCAGAATAAACATAAGTTTCGTCACTTTCATGTTCTGAAATATTATAATCTGATTCGTTTGGTAAGTGATTGGCGCTTATGACTGTATCAATAAACTCTTTGTGTATATATGTATAGGTAGTTTGTCTGTCTTCTATATATAATGTCTCATAAATATCGCCTGTTGCAAAATCATAAATCTCTTTTTTAGTTGGGTTATGGAAATCAATGATTTTGAAAATAGCCGTTACAGTGTCTGGGTATGGGCCTCTGAAAATCATATTGTCACCTTCACCTCTACCCATGTGTCTACCTGTCACCAGATCCAAATAG
>CANGMZ010000221.1 GCA_947454715.1 Chitinophagaceae bacterium | reverse complement strand
GCGCATAGCTAATGGGAAAACACCAATGGAGATTGTTACTGAAGCGGACAGAATTCCGCGTATGCAGGCATTCCTTGCCAGTGACAAACCTTTCCCTGAGAATACACCGAATGCATTAATGTCAGATACGCCACCACCTGTGCGCCATACAAATCGTGAAAGTGCTATAGCTGAGTTGCAACAGGAGGTAGATCATTTTATTCATACTTACCAGCAGGACCAAAATAAAAAACTAGCTAATCCATTCTTTGGGGAGCTGGATTTCCATCAGCAGGTGCAATTGCTCTATAAGCATAGTACACATCACCTCAGGCAGTTTGGTGGAGAATAATTTATATCATCCTGTGTTTTTGATAGGCATTTCTTTTGGGAAGTGCCTGTTTTGTTTTTAGAGCGCGTTATTATCTATTTTGAAAGCGGTATATGACGTTTATCGGGCATTAATAAATTTATTTCCTTTGACCAACGAGCTAATTTGCAGTACTTTTAGGCTCAAATTAAAACTATTATGAGCGGACAGATCATAGCATTCAATCCATTAGAGAACAAAGGAAACGACGGTTTGCCGGCACTCATCCCATATCGCCAACAGGAGAACTGGGGTTTTTGCACGCCTGATAAAAAGATTGTCATTGCTTGTACTTACGAAAACACTAATCCATTTTCTGAAGGGTTGGCAGAAGTAAGAAAGAACGATAAGAGCGGATATATTGATATGACGGGTAACTTAGTGATACCCTACAAATATGATTATGGCTCCCTATTTAAAGAGGGTCTCGCTGCTGTTGAGAAGTTTGGTAAGTATGGTTATATAGACAAAACAGGTAAGGAAGTCATTCCATTCCTGTTTAGTGATGCAGAAGATTTTATCGATGGACTGGCTATTGTGGAGCAAAAAGATAAATGGGGTTTTATCGACAAAACAGGTAAAATCGTTATCCCATGCAAATATGATCTGGTGACTGCCTTTAAAAACGGTGTGGCATTTGTTGAGCTCAATGGCAAGAACAAATACATAGACAAAAAAGGCAGTTTTGTACCGGAACCTGAAGATCAGGATTATTATGAAGGTCTGGCACTAGCATATAACGACAAAGACAAAGTTGGCTATGTTGATGAGCAGGGAAACGAGGCTATTGCTTGTGTTTATGATGATGGCATGGACTTTTCTGAAGGTATGGCAGCCGTTTGCCTGAAGGGTAAATGGGGCTTTATCAACAAAAGCGGCACATTGGTGATCCCTTGCAAATATCCCGACTTCATAGATGCGTTTTCTGATGGCTTGGCATTAATGCAACTGAGCGAAGACGATTTCGGATTTATAGATACAAAGGGTACGGAATATTGGGAAGATTAAAAGTGTAAACAACAATTTACGCGCGCTGAAACAGATAAAAAATAAACAAAAAACTTATAATTTTACTGCATGTCTCACAATGTAAAAACAGTAACCGTAATAGGTTCCGGAACAATGGGCAATGGCATCTGCCACGTATTTGCTCAGAATGGCTTTAATGTACACATGATGGATATCAACCAAGGTGCATTAGACAAAGCAATGGGTACTATAGGCAAGAATATGGATCGCCAGGTAGCGAAAGGTTCGCTTACTGAAGATGCTAAAAACGAAGCCTTGGGTCGTATCAAAACTTTCACAGACATGGCTGAAGCGGTTAAAGACGCTCAACTGGTGGTGGAAGCGGCTACTGAAAATGTAGAATTGAAACTCAACATCTTCCGTCAACTCGATCAGCATTGTAATGCAGATTGTATACTTGCCAGCAACACATCTTCAATCTCAATAACTAAAATAGCTTCTGTAACCAAGCGCCCGGGTAAGGTGATAGGTATGCACTTTATGAACCCTGTGCCGGTAATGAAGCTGGTTGAAATCATCAATGGTTATGCTACTGACGCTTCTGTAACAGAAACAATCACTGAATTGAGCAAGGCAATTGGTAAGATACCATGCAGTGCTAACGATTATCCTGGTTTTGTGGCTAACCGTATATTGATGCCAATGATCAATGAAGCCATCATAACCCTGCAGGAAGGCGTTGCAAGTGTGGAAGCCATAGATTCTATCATGAAGCTGGGTATGGCGCACCCAATGGGGCCGTTGCAGCTTGCAGACTTTATTGGTCTGGATACCTGCCTGTCGATACTTAATGTATTGCACAATGGTATTGGCAATCCTAAATATGCACCTGCTACCCTGTTGGTAAACATGGTACAGGCAGGTTATTTAGGCGCGAAGAGCGGTGAAGGTTTCTACAAATACACTCCGGGAAGTAAAGATGTTGTAGTTAGTGAAAGACTAGCGCATATAAAGTAAAAAAAATAGAGTATATAAAAATGGTCCGCTGCAGTTTGTAGCGGACCATTTGTTTTTATGTGGCATTAAAATTCTATAATTGATTAACGGAGAAAGCAACAACTACTCTCTTCTATTCTCTACAAGTGCATAATCCACCAATGTTCTGTTTCTGAAAAACAGGCGGAGCATATTGCCTTCATAGTTGTAGTACATAATTTGCTTACCAGATTTTACCGTCATTTCTTTAGGTGGACCAAGCAAGGTTATGGCTTGCTGCATGCTCATAAACCCTTCTTTTAGTTTGCTTTCGTTTTTACGATCGAACGGGCAAACTCTGGGAGGTGTGCAGCTAAACGAGAACTCTTCTGCCTGACCTGATTTTTTGCTCCACTGCAGAGTAAGCTTTGTATTATCAACGGTGTAGTACCATGTGCTACCCTTTCTTGACTCTGTAATGCGTGTAGGCTTGCCTAAAATGGACATTATCTTATCTCGGGTCACCTTATCAGGCGCCAGCTTTACGAGTGCAAGTAATTTGTCTGCGGGGGTTCCTGCCCTGCAGGTGGTCTGTATGCTGAGCAGTAACAAGAACACAATAGCTATCTTTCTCATCTCCGGTTTTAATTCTTGCTGATAGGTTTACTTACTAATTATTTAGTTCTTACTATTTATTTACCTACAATTTGATGGTTTTCACCTCTAATATAACGCCTTTCACCGACTTATAGTATAAATCAAATAAATATTGATATTTTAGTTATTCAAAAGTTGTGCCGGTAATTGTAATTACTCAACATTAACAACGCTTAAAACAGTATAAAAAAGACCTGCAAAGAGAAGAAAACCAATAAAAAAAGAAGAAATAGTGATAAAAATGGGAGGTATACTGCAATAGGCAATATTTCAATGATTGTTACAATGATTTTTGCGTTACATTTGCACCTAACCTCAATATTGGG
>CANGMZ010000220.1 GCA_947454715.1 Chitinophagaceae bacterium | reverse complement strand
CAGGTAATATGAATGCAGGAATTGCGTCAGTAGGGGATAAAAGTGTAAAGCACATAACTGATAATAGATACAGCATTTGTGATGTGAAGTCAGCTAAAAAATCAACCACAAATCCTGCTCAGGTATCTACAACTACTGTTGATCGAAAAGTTGTTTCAGCAACTAAATTAAATTATCAAAAAGTAGTCGGAGGTAATGCTATTAATTCTTCTTCTATTGCCCAAAATGCTGAAACGAAGCGTAAAGCTGCCAATGTTGAAAATACAACTTCAACACAAACCAGTGCTTTATTGGTTGCTTCCGGTGAAACTAAAAAAGTAAATGTTGCTAGGGCTAAACACGTCACAAACAAAGTTTCTGATGGCTCTATTACTAAAACTGCGGCACATAATATAACTAATCCAGTTAAATCGGTTGCGCACCTAAATGAGAAAGCAGCAACAGTGAGTCAAGTAGCTGTTTCAAGTGTAGTAAAATCTTCTACCACAACTGTTCATAAAAAGGTTGTGAAGAATATGGTGAAAAATGCCCCTCTTGTAGTTGTTGAAAAACCAAAGAAGCACAAAAAAGAGGTTTCAGAACTAACCATTGCTGCAACAACTGAACAAACAAAGAAGAAGGATGTTGCTACTGTAGTGAACAAAACAACAAATACTTTGGCAGTAGTGAATATGACTCACAACCAGCTTACTCAATTATCAGGCGCAAATAACCCTGTTAAGACGCCAAAGGTTAAAAAGAGTCATACAAAAAATAAGGAGGTAGAGGCCACCACTTACAATGTAACCGCTTATACACCGGTTATCGTTCACAAAAACAAAAAGCACACAGTTACCACTTCATCTTCAACATCGGTTGCCGATAAATCAACAATTGATAAGAAGGTTGTTTCGGCCGCTACAGTTGTAGCCAATAAAAAGAGTAAGAATGTTGAGTTGGTAACTGCAAGCAAGAAAATTAGAATTAATATTTTTGGTAATGAAGATGATTTGACTGACTTGTCAGCAAGTATGCCGGTAGCGGCAAAAATCCCTGGTACCTTCAAAGCAGATGCTCCGATTCAGGCTAAGCATGGTGAGCAAGTTGCTGCCATTACAACAAGCGATTCTGCAACCAAGTATAAATTCAGCGGATTTACTTACGGATTGAAGACCGGTTATGAAGGCGGATTTACTGGTAGTGCATCTAGCAAAATGGTTATCGCTCCTTTTTTGGAACGCCAGTTAACATCTAAGTTCTCATTGATGTTGCAACCGGCTATAAAAATGTCGAAGGTCAGATCTAATGGATTGGGTGGTTCTCAGACTTATTACAAGACCGACCCTAATGGTTCTGTAACAACATTAGATACCTTCCTGATTCCGGTTATACAGAACAATCAGACCTATGGTTACTTAGTTAGAATTAATTTAGCATATAAAGAAACACATGATTCTATTGTGAAATCTTATGCTACAGGTGGCAACTATCTGGAATTTGAATTGCCAGTTTTGTTGAAGTATGCAATTAATAATAAACTGTCTGTATACGGAGGTGTAAGTTTGAATTATAGTAAATATATTTCTATAAAAGAAAACACATTTACAAGTAAGCCAATTTTTGTAAACGATACAACCTTCACTGTTTATCCTGCAGCGGCACCAGCAATCAGTAATGTGTTGCAATATACCGGTAAGAATATCGCATCATATTCAGGGCCGCTTTATCCCGGTCAAACAGGTGGGTTGTTAAGGTTGGGTTACATGCTTGGATTTAGTTACGAACTTAAGAAAAGATGGATGGTGGATGCCTTGATTCAAAAAAATGCTACAAAATCAAATGTGCAAGGTGGATATGATGTAAATAAACCATTATCAACTACTTATTTCAGATTGACATTAGGTTATAGGTTGTCACAATAATCTCAGAAACATAGATCATTTATATAACATAAAAGCTCCCTGATTTGGGAGCTTTTATGTTATGGGTCTCAATGGTATATGTTGTTATTGTATTCACCATTTAGAATGTTGAAAAAGTCGTTCCTTACAGATCTGGAGATTGGAATTTCTTTTTTATCTGACATTATAATAATGCCGCTAGACTCGTATCTGAGTACATTTTTGAGATTAATAATAAAAGATCGGTGTACTTGAAAGAAAGAGTAGTTATCAATTAAGTATTGAAATTTCCCAATATTGTTAGTGCTGAGGTATTCCATATTATTTGTAATTACCCTGGTGCATTTATTAATACTTTCCAAGTAAATTATATCAGAAATATTTACATAGTCAAGTCCGTGATTATTGGGTAAGGCCAGTTTTTCATTCTTAAAATTGGTTTGGGTGTTAGTTAAAGGCGTCATGTTCGCCTGTTTTTTATGCGTAACACGTTCTTGTGCTTTATCAACAGCGGCAGACAGTTCTGCATCATCAATAGGTTTCAAAATATAGCCACTTGCTGCTAACTCAAATGCTTCTAATGCATAATTATCGTGAGCAGTCACAAAAATAATTTCGCTATCTAGTCCGGGAATAAGTTTGAGCAGGTTAATCCCTGTTTTTCCAGGCATAGATATGTCCATCATTAGTATGTCGCATTTTTGCGTACGCAATGCATTTAGTGCATCTTGCCAATTAGAATAAGTAGCTACTATGTCTATGTTATCGTAGAGCAGGTTTAATCTTGAAGACAATAATTCAATAGCGTCGAGTTCATCGTCTACAATAATGCATTTATACTTTCCTGTTATCATGTTAGGTCTATTTTTATCGTTACAATTGTTCCTGACAACGGAGCATCTTTATCAAAATAGTCAATATGAATGTTCATGTTTTCATACTTATTGAAAATATTTACTAGATCTTTTATCAACAGCTCTCCGTAAGATTCATCTTTATTAGGGTTTGGTGTTTTTATCAGTTTTGATTCCTTTCTTCCAATACCATCATCGTCAATGATACATAGTAGTTTTTTTGTTGATCGTTCATATTTAAATTCAATCTTTAAACGACCGCTTTCGTTTTTATGTAGCAGACCATGCTCTATAGCATTTTCTACAAACGGTTGTAAGAGAAGGGATGGAATGTTTATTGTATTTACCTCAATTTGTTCATCAATAATTATTTCGTACTCAAATTTGTCTTTAAATCTTACTTGCTGTAGTTCAATATAGTTTTTAAGATTATTTACTTCTTCATTAATGGATATTAGTTTATTTCTAGATGATTTGATATAGCTACGAAGCAATCGGGAGAATTTGAGGATATGAGTATAGGCTTCATCTACTTTATTTTTACTAACCAACAGTAGGGCAGAGTTGAGTGAGTTGAAAATAAAGTG
>CANGMZ010000219.1 GCA_947454715.1 Chitinophagaceae bacterium | reverse complement strand
TAAACTGGATTGAAAAATTATTAGGACCAGGCGGCCTACTCGCTGTTCGTAAATTTTTTGGCGTAATACTTTTAGCAATTGCTGTTAAGATATTCTCAAGTAATGTGGGGGCTTTGAAGCATTAGTTATAAGCCGAATCTTGATTTTTGTATTTTTGTATTGAATTGTGTGGCTCCTAATCTTCTAATGTATTCTTTCTATTGATATAAAATTATTATCGTAGCCTGGACCAATCATCAAAATAATTCGATACGCACGACCATTTGTAGTGTCAACTATCGTATAATTAATGGTATCCCCAGCCCCTCCAAAATTCCAGTTTATTGCTAATGTTGGGGTTGTTGTAACTGTTATAGTAGCTCCCGTTCCTGAAACCCCTCCTCCGAATAATGTATAAGTTCCATTTATCCAAGCTACGAAAGAGCCACTAACGCTTGCTATACTTAGCGAACGGTTGCCACTTGTAGGAAGAGCTGCTTTCAAATTATCTAATTGAATAAATGTACCTGCATTTACAATTCCACTTGCTTTATATGATATTTCACCACCAACACTATTAGGGGCTTTATTTAAATCAATATAAACACCTTTAGCATTATTACTGCCTTCAAAAAATCTCAATCTATTTTGCCAAACATCAACATTTACACGATTTTGTAATGATGTGTTCGTTGCAGGTATAGCAAACTGAAATTCACCGCCTTCATCTCCAATTCCTGTTCCAATTTTTACAATATCTTTAAAAGTAGTTGCTCCACTTGCCGTTAACGAACCAGTCACATCTAATGTTGCTGCTGGCGCATTATTCCCTATCCCCACATTCCCAGTTGTATTGTATGTACTAGTACCTGATAGTGTCCACGGATTTATAATTGCTGAAGATCCAATTTGTTTTACCATAAAGTAGGAAGCATTCGCAGCAGAATTTGTTCCAGTAACTGATGTACTTCCAATTAAGCCGGGGCCATTAACACCATAATGATCTAATAGCCGAATTCCTACTTGAATATCTGTTGCAGGCGTTACAATACATTTCATAGGAGTATTAGCATTTTGACTACTAGATCCTGAACCATTTTGGGACATGAATAATCCATTTGCCAATGCCACATTATTAGTAAAGTCGTAAATTTGAAAACGACCAGCTACGCCAGCTGGAGCATTTGATAAATAAATAGATAGACTCGATTCTAATTCATAAGTCTTATTAGCTTTAAGCGAAAATTTATTTCCACTCCAAGTTAAATTACCAGCTGAAGTTGCATCAAATGCCACTATTGTATTATCACCGATAGAACCACCATCAGCACCTGAATATCTAGCTATTCCATACTCGACAGTTTGCCCTGTTACCGGTAAATTTCCTGCCACCATTTTGTAATAGACTCTATCATAGTCGGCACTATTTCTTACACCTGTGGACAATACAATTACATTATATGTTGTTCCTGCTTGTAAGTTTATTTCCACTTTACCATTATATTCTACATGTACGGTATTATTGGAACTTGTTTGTGCATCTGTTCCTAAATCAGTTGTCCCTTGTCTCACTTTAAATGTCATAGTAAAGGTGGCACTATTAGCATAACCACTACTAGTAAAATCGAATAGGTATCTTCCTGAAACTGGAACAGTAAAACTAAAACCATTAGTCTCTGCTATATCTCCTACTGCAGTAGAATAGGCTTTTGAATACAACTTCACCATATCCATAGCAGTCACTCCATTTCCCGCAGATGTTGCAGTTGCAATAGTTGCCCAATTTGAACTGTTCCAATAATAATATCCTGCTTGCAAACCTACCGACCCTAAATTATATACCAATAAGCCTTCTGCGGGTGAGGCAATAGTCGAGGCATCCGTAACACTTGTTAATGTTACGCGAGGTGGTAAAAATCCTTTGTTCGTTGAATAAACATCGAGCTTTGCAGAAGCATTAGGCGTGGTGGTGCCTATGCCGGTTTGAGCAAATGCATTTCCGCCGATCATCATAAAAATCAATCCAAATAATTTAGCTTTATGTTTTATATTTCTCATCTTTAATTTTTCAAAATTATTTTGGAATCCTTACCATTAATTATATTTCCTAACTACAACCCATGCTCTACCTGCATCTCCACCTCCACCTGTCATTGCTGAAAAATCAGCAGTTTCTGACGAAGTTGATACATTGACTGCAATTCCTGCTTTTAAAGTAATTTGAGCAGTTTGACCTATAGGCACTGTAATAATGTAATTAGCATTATTTTGAGGCATTCCATTCCAGTTTCCTGCCGGTCCTGTTTCTGAGACTCCGCCTGTACCTACATAAGTTGTCCCATTATGAAACATGGCATAAATCCTACAGTCACCATTAAAACCAGAAGCTCCAATTAATCCACCAGCGGAACCATTCAATTCATAAGTTCCTGGCTGTAAAGTTATCACACCTGAACTTGTATTTAATGCAACATAATTTGTAATTGAATTATTACTACTTGAATTTAATAGCATGGTGGTTCCACTTGAAATAGTTCCTTGATTAGTGTTTCTAATAAATTTTGCAACACCCGTTATATAGGAAATAGGTTGTTCACTTATTTGTGAAGTAGCAGGATCTTTTACCAAGACATTTGTTGCTGTTGTAATACTTGGAGTTGTTACCAATTTTGTTGTTCCATTCACTTCCAAAGAATAAGCAGGTGCATTCGTTCCAATACCCACCTTCCCAGTAATATTGTACACATCATTACCAGTAAGTACCCATGGATTCACAAATGCCGATGAACCGACTTGTTGAATTGTTGCCCAAGTACTAGAATAATTATTACCTACAGGAGGCGCATACGCGACGACCCCTCCGTTCACACTAACAACTCTTAAATAAACAGTTGTATTTGCAGTAGGCGTATAGAAAACAACAGCTTTGTCTTGAGGCGCATCTGTATAAGCACTTCCTGCTTTCATTGTTACACCAATGCTTCCACCTGGGATAATAGTGCTCGTATTATCCACCCAAGCGTAATAGGCATACCCTCCAGAAGTGCCTCCTAATGCAGCTTCTAACTTATATGTTTTATTCGCTTTTAATTCAAAGCCTCCACTTGTCAATACAATTCCTGCTCCTGATGAGGTATTAAAAATAACATTCCCTGCTGCTGATAAAGTTTGATTGGCAGACAATGATGCTTGAACATAATCAACCGATTGGCCTGTTACAGGTAAGTTTCCTGCAACAAGTTTGTAATATACACGGTCGTAATCATTTGCATCTCTATTACCACCTGTAACGAATGCGTTATAAGTAGTATTGGCTTGTAAGCTTACTTCTACTTTTCCATTAAATTCTACATGTT
>CANGMZ010000218.1 GCA_947454715.1 Chitinophagaceae bacterium | reverse complement strand
TCTTCATTGTTTAGTAATGATGGAGGGGAGTTGCCTGATCGTTTTGATTTTGTGCATCCGGGAGTAGTATTGGAAAACAGAGAGAATGCGCGTTATCTGTTTAAAGCCATAAATCAATTACCTGATAATCAAAGGACAGTATTTGTCCTCACCCATATAGAAGATTTGCCACAAAAAGAAGTTGCAGAGATCATGAATCTATCGCTAAAGGCTGTAGAATCATTGCTTCAAAGGGCAAAAGCAAATTTGCGAAAGTATTTATCTGAAATAAGATAATCTTTAGGTACTATAATACCTGTTAATAGCCATATAGCGTATCTAAAAATTTATGTGTTTACCTTTGCTCTGGTTCAAGCTGTTGAGCCAAATACAATAATGAAATATCTTATGTTGAAAATATTGGCAATAGCCGCCCACCCCGATGATGTAGAATTAAGTTGTGCAGGTACACTAATAAAGCATGCCAGAGCCGGACAAGCTGTGGGCATCTTAGACCTTACAGAGGGAGAATTAGGGACACGAGGTTCCGTTGCGCTCAGATATGAAGAGGCCGCAGCTGCTGCAAAGGTGATAGGTGCACAAGTGCGTATGAATGCACAAATGGCCGATGGTTTTTTCAGAAATGATGAAGCGCATCAACGTAAGCTTATTGCTTTTATCAGACATTTAAGACCGGAGATTGTTATTGCTAATGCATTAGAAGACCGTCACCCGGATCATGGCAAGGGTGGAAGATTAATAGCTGATTCTTGTTTTTTATCTGGTTTGAGGAAGATAGAAACTGAGTGGGAGGGCATGCCTCAGGAACCGTGGCGACCAAAACGTGTATTTCACATGAATCAGGACCGTGCACTGGAACCATCATTTGTAGTAGATATAACAGATACTTTTGAACAGAAGATGGAATCTGTGCGCTGCTATAAAAGCCAGTTTCATGATCCGACATCCAATGAGCCATTGACCTATATCTCTACAGGTAATTTCCTTGATTTGATCAAATATCGTGATGCACTTGCCGGCAAACGTATAGGGGCAAACTATGGCGAGGCATATATATGTGAAAATGTGCCGGGAGTTTCCAGTCTCGATGATCTATATCTTCCTGAAATAGCTTAGTGGATTAACCTAATTGCTTTACTGCTTCCAGAGCCTGAGATAACCGCTCCGCTTTATTTCCGTTTACACTCTTCCAGGGTGTGCCACTCTGCATGACTATATCTTTATAGATATTATAGAAGTAAGTTCGGTCTTCAGCTGAAGGGTTTTCTCGTAGTGGGTCTTCTTCCCAGGGCATATCGATATCGGTAAGCAGGTATAAGTCATATTTTCTGGTAGCTATTTGCTCCAGAATAGTTGCATGGCATTGACCATATTTGTGTTCACTCCAAACTTTTATAACATAGAGGTCAGTATCGCAAATAAGATATTTATTGGCATTAATCTGCAAAGTATCTTCCTCTGCCAATTGACCTGATGCTATTATTAGCAGGTCATGTGCTTCATAGAGTCTGCTAAGAGTTGTTAGATAGTTGCGGGCATACTCCGGTACCCATACCGTATTTAGGGCTGCTGCCAGCTCTTCGCTCAGTGTGCTCTTTCCGGTAGATTCCGGACCTATAACAACTATTTTTTTAATGCTCAATAGATTTGTTTTTCTTTCTATGATGTTGTAACCATTGATTGCCTTTTTCAGCCAATATAGCTGTACCTGCACCTACTATAGCTCCGGCAAGTACATCGGTGGGGTAGTGCATACCTAGGTGCATTCGGGAGTAGCCCACACCTGTAGCCCATAAGTATGCAGGCGCAGCCACATACCATTTAGGAAAGGCAAGATACAAAGCTGTAGCCGTATTGAATGAAAATGAGGTATGCCCTGAAGGGAATGAGGCATCTTTATTATACTTATTGTTCTGAATAATAGGATAGGTAATATATGGTCTTGGTCTGTCTACTGCATATTTCAGCCCGAATGTGACAATAAAATTAGCACCTAATCCGGCTACTGATGTCCAACCCTTTGTGATTAGCTTTTTATTATGTTGTTTATAACCAATGAAGAGTTCAGTGACAGGTGTAACTGCCGCAATGGGGTAAACTGAATTAGTGAGCAGTTCCATGCTCTTATCTAGTGCACGGTTTCTGTCGACATTAATATTTTTAAGCAAGTTGATATCGGCATTCTGTGCCCTTGATACGAATACCGATAGTATCAGTAAGAGGCATATCAGACTTATGCGAGCGATGGCTGAATTTGTTTTTTCCATTCGAAGTACCCAAAAATAGCTACAATAAATAGAAATAAGGTAAGTGCTGCTGTAAAAGGCATTCCTTTATTCATATATATAGGTATGGCTACGAGGTTAGATATATTTAAAACGATCCAGTTTTCTATTTTTCTGCGTGCTAAAAGCCACATGCCTACCCATGCAGTAGACGAGATAAAGGCATCCCATAATGCAATGTCTGAAGGAGTATAGCCTGGTATAACTGCAGGGAATAACCAAGTGAGCATAAAATACAAAATTGCCCAGCCGCCTAATGAGAGCAGTATAATCAAAAATACATCTTTACTATTGGCTTTTGATATAGCCAGCGGTTGGCCACTGTTGCGCTTAGTCCATAGCACCCAACCATAGATACTCATAACAAAGTAGTAAACATTCAGAATGGCATCTGCATAGAGTTTTGTGTTAGGCTGCAAGAATATGTATGTGTATATCAGGGTGCTGATGATTCCTGCCGGATAAAGTAGTACTTTATTTGCCTTTGCCAGCAGCACTTCTGCTGTTGCAGCTATAATGGCTATCCATTCTAATGTCGGTGTTGCCCTTACCTGTGCTATAAATAAGCTAAATCCTTCCTGCCAACTCATTAAGAACAAATATATCAATCAATTCTGAGAAACTATTTTGGATAATTGGAATAATGTGCTATTTTTGCAATCCCAAATCGGGAAGGTGCGGTAGCTCAGCTGGTAGAGCACAGGACTGAAAATCCTGGTGTCGCCGGTTCAAGCCCGGCCCACACCACAATGGTCCAGAACCTTTCAGGGTTACACCTGAAAGGTTTTATTTTCAAAGTAGTTCTTTTTATATAAAATGGTGCGGTAGCTCAGCTGGTAGAGCACAGGACTGAAAATCCTGGTGTCGCCGGTTCAAGCCCGGCCCACACCACCACGGTCCCCAAAGCCTTTCAGATAATCTCTGAAAGGCTTTTTTATGCTTATACGTCTTGTTTACTTACTCATCTGTGAGCGGGAAAAGTTCCAATTGAGCAGAATTACCCTTCCGGTGCAGGTGCGGTTCTCCGAAATTAGATATGGATATACCCAATAGTCTTACTCTTTTGCCGGTGATTTCAGATTTTTCCAG
>CANGMZ010000217.1 GCA_947454715.1 Chitinophagaceae bacterium | reverse complement strand
TTTCGTTAAACGTAAAACGCTGCAATTCATTGATTTGCAGCGTTTTGCACATTTTTTAAGCGGAGGGATAGGGATTCGAACCCTAGATACCCTTTGACAGGTATACACACTTTCCAGGCGTGCCTCTTCAGCCACTCGAGCATCTCTCCTTTGAAGGGCTGCAAATGTACATAAATTTTCGGTTGAAAGCTATGGTACTGTAATTATATTGTGTGCTAACTCCTAAACAGTTCCTCCGCATTAGCCGTGGTTATTCGGGCTACATCCAGATAGGGTAGTTCCATTACCTCTGCTACTTTCACTGCTATCAGCGGTATGTAGCTGCTTTCGTTCCGTTTGCCTCGGTGAGGTGTTGGGGCAAGGTAGGGCGCATCTGTTTCCAGCACTATGTGAGTTATAGATACCTGTTTCAGCACGTCGGGTAGGGTGCTTTTTTTATAAGTAAGTGCCCCGCCTATTCCCAGGTAAAAGCCAAGTTCGGTGATTTGTTTTGCTTCTTCTGCTGTGCCGCTAAAACAATGGAAAACACCCTTTAGGTTGCCGTTTTGTTTACTGCGCACGATATCTATACAGTCTTGCGTAGAACTGCGGCTGTGTATCACTATAGGTAGGTTATATTGTAGTGCCCAATCTATTTGCTGCTCAAAGGCTATAATTTGTTGCTCCTTGAATGTTACATCCCAATAATAATCCAGTCCTATTTCTCCTACAGCTGCAAATTTTCTTTGTTTCAGCCATCTTTCTACTATTGCCAGTTCTGCTGTGTAGTTCTCTTTTATATATGTGGGGTGTAGCCCCATCATAGCGAAGCAGTTAGTAGGCCACTTATCTGCCAGTGACAGCATACCGTCTATGGTTCCGCTATCGCAGTTCGGCATATACATACGGGTTACTCCTGCGTCTATCGCACGTTGTATCTGATTTTCGTCGGCAGCCAACTGCTCGTCATATAAATGGGTATGAGTATCTATGTACATTATTATATAGGTAGTGCTTTTAATTTCCATCCCTGTGCGGCACAGTAGGCGAGTACTTGTGGGAGTGCCAGGTGCATTCTGTCCCAAGCCTTTTCGCTATCATGAAACACAACAATAGAACCCGGTGTCAGATTATGCAGTGCATTGTCTGCACATTGTTGGGGTGTAATATTTTTATCGAAATCGCCGGTGATAATATCCCACATGTATATTTTCCATGCGGGTGTGGCATTCATTAGTTTACGCGCCTGCGAAAGCTTTATACGTCCGTATGGCGGTCTGAATATTTTATTATGTATTACAGTTGCTGCAGTAGCAATGTTTTTCAAATAAGTATAATTTTCGTTCTTCCAACCATTGATATGATTGTAGGTATGGTTACCGGTTATATGTCCTTCTTCCTCTATTCTAGCATATACATCGGGGTGGCGGGTAACATTTTCCCCTACACAAAAGAAAGTAGCTTTGGCATTATACTTTGCCAGTTCGTTGAGTACAAATGTGGTAGCAGTAGGGTGTGGTCCGTCGTCGAATGTTAGATACACAGCAGGTTCATCACCCGCCGGCATATCCCAGATGATTTGTTTGGGAGAAAGTCTTTTAAGCCATTGAGGAGTTTTCACCCAATACGTAACCATACTACAAAGCTAAATTTTATTTAGTAAGTTTAGTTGCACCCAACCTGTGCGCCCATCGGGTAGGGTTACTTCTACATATTCTCCCTTTATGGTGCTCATTTTTACGGTTGTGCCTTCCGGTATCAGGCTGAGTGGTTTGCCCTTTATTTCATTGTTCATCAGTGGCGCATCGTTAAACATTACTACCGCCACATCACTTTTGTCAAGATGTTTGGTCGCTACAAATGCCAGTAACATAATACATACCCACACAAACGCCAATATACCCGGAATCTGTTTAGGTATTAATGCTTGGTTTTGTTTCCTTACTCTATTGATGACCAGTAGAGCCACCATTAAAATAAATACAATCAATGCCCAAACAGCCCATTTGTTGGCCTTGTCACTAGCTGTGATATTTTTCCACCAGTTGATAAAGAAAACATCTGTTGCGTCCTGAACATGATTATTTATGTGGCTTTGAGTCAGCCATAAGTTTTCCTGAGCTTCTTTATAATCAGGTCTTATGTTCAATGCTCGTTCATAGTTAAGCACAGCAAGTGCCACCTTGTTGAGTTTATAGCAGGTATTCCCCATGTTGTAGTATACCTCTGCTGTGTTGGGGTGAGTGGCAGCTACCAGTTGAAAATAAGCTAATGCGCTGTCGTATTGTTTCTGTTGGTATAGCTGGTTAGCCTTGCTCCAATTAGTATTGTCTGTACTTGCTGCAAAATCAGGGATAGCAAACATCACTATGAAAGCACAGGCAAGTAACATTCCTTTCATTTGTGCAACTATCGGTGCCATTAGATTAATTAGCTGTATTTTTTTGTTTGATTAAATGATTCCTTCCAGGTCACTGATCACTTTCACTGCAGATTCGTAGGTCTGGTTCATCTGACTGTTGTTACCGGTGGCATAAAGTGCAGTTTCACACTCCCAAATTACGGCTTCAAACTGTTTTTGAAGTAGCTGGGGTACTTTACGTTCAGTAAGTGCAGTTATAGCCGAGTCTCTGGATAACGAAGACAGTGGTATATGTAGCTTATCGCTCAGATATAACCATATAGCTTTAGATATTTCTTCGTGGAACGATCTGCTGTTGTCTTCCTGCAAGAACATCTTTGCAGTCTCCAAACGTTGCAGCGCTATTTTATTGGCTTTTTTATGTCTGAGTTTTGCATTGTCTTTAGCGATATCCTCGTTTTTCTTACGCCAAACGATTAGCCCTATAAATGCTAATACCGGCAATACGTACAGTGACCAATAACCCGGTGAACTGAAAAGTGATTTATGTTTATCTGTGAAGTCGTTGATATTGTGCGTATTAATATCGTGTATGTCCTTCATAGCTACGGTATTATCTGTAACCTTTGCAGGATTATAATGTTTGCCGGGTTTCACATGTACTTTTACCGGTTCTGTTGTGAGCGTAGTGTAAGTGCCTGATTGCGGATCAAAGTACGTAAAGGGTATAGCAGGTATTTCATAGTCGCCCGCAGTTTGCGGGGTGATAGCGTAAGTAAGTATTTTAGACCCGGTTATTATTGTGCTGCGTCCGGTAATTGTGTCTATGATTACCGGGTCGTAAGTATTGATACCGGTAGGCAAATTCAATTTTGGTGCTTCAATCAATTTAAAGTTTCCGCTACCGGTTATTGTGAGGGTAAATGTAGCAACATCATCGGTAGTCAGTTCGTGTTTGTCCAGTTTCGATGCTATTGTAAATTTACCAACTGCTCCGCCATAATTTTCAGGTTTACCTTTATCGGGTAATGGCAATACCGTAATTTTTATCGGAGTACTTTTTAGATCTACCGGTATATCTCTGTATTGCACTGAATTGAAGAACGCATTGTTGAAGAATGGATCATTCATATTCAATGTGCCATT
>CANGMZ010000216.1 GCA_947454715.1 Chitinophagaceae bacterium | reverse complement strand
TGGCTGGCACCTTACTTTTCAGCGTTTTTGAAAAACTAACGTTTTCACCTGCTGCATCAGCAGGATAGTATATCTCGCATGGTACCGCTCTGTTGTTTCTGGAGCTATCGATCAGGGTCATTGTTACATTCCCTATCTGATAGGACTGCCCAAATATCTGACTGCACGCAAATATCGCCAAGACTGCTAAGATTAATCCTTTCATGTCACCAAAATTATTGTAAATATTCTGTGTAAATATCTTGCTCTCAACTATGCTATGCGTCAAATAAGCACCTTAATGTACGCAAAATATGCGTAGAATAACCTACTTTCGCTCTGACTATAGGGGAATAATCTTCGCATATCACATTTCATTATGGCTAAATACATTTACCAGGAAGCTAAATGGGGACATTTTACCTGGGATACACCAAAGATAACATCCCTGCTTGCTGCCATCAGGCACAGGCAAGGTAGGTTATTGGGGAATATGGAAGCTCTTGGTTTTAATCTTCGTTCTGAAGCACTATTGGAATCGCTGACACTGAATGTGATCAAGACAAGTGAGATTGAAGGTGAGATATTAAACCCAGAACAAGTACGATCTTCGATTGCCAGGAGACTGGGTATGAATATTGCTGGTTTAGTGGCTTCCGACAGAAATGTAGATGGTGTTGTTGAAATGATGCTCGATGCCACGCAGGGATTTAAAGATCCGCTTACAACGGATCGTTTATTCGGGTGGCATTCTTCCTTATTCCCATCTGGCAGGAGTGGCATGTATAAAATTAAGGTTGGAGAATGGAGGGATGATAGCAAGGGTGCTATGCAAGTTATTTCTGGCGGTTATGGAAAGGAGAAAGTTCACTTTGAAGCTCCAGCTGCCGATACATTAGATAATGAGGTCTCAAGGTTCCTTGAATGGTTTAATGGAGTGGAGTTAAGTGACCCAGTGTTAAAGGCAGCGGTAGCTCACCTATGGTTTGTTACAATTCACCCCTTCGATGATGGTAACGGTCGAATTGCGAGGGCTATTGCAGATATGCAGTTAGCCAGGGCTGATGGAAGTGCTCAACGTTTTTACAGCATGTCGGCACAGATACAAAGGGAGAGGAATCAGTATTATGAAATACTGGAATCCACTCAGAAGGGAACTCTGGACATTTCTAACTGGATGATCTGGTTTTTGGAATGCCTAAATCGATCTTTGGATGCAACAGAACAGTTATTGTCGAAGGTATTAGTCAAGGCTAAGTTCTGGGATAAAGCGTCTGGAGTACCATTCAATGATCGCCAAAAATTAATGGTCAATAAGTTGCTGGATGATTTTGAAGGCAAGCTAATCACAGCTAAGTGGGCAAAGATGACCAAATGCTCGCATGACACAGCGATCCGTGATATTCAGAATCTGATAGAGAAGCAAATACTGGTAAAGGAAGATGCTGGCGGAAGAAGTACCAGTTATCGGCTTAATATTGATTTTTAAATTGTCTAAAACGTATCTTATAAAACACCTGCTTTTTATCATGCTCCTGCTATCTGGTTTGGAAAAACAACGCTAAAAAGCAACTCATGTGTTAATTGAAAAATCCTAAACAGTTTTCCACTATTCCAAGGTATTGTGGGTTTGTTCATGATTTGTATATTTGAGTTGTTCAACAATTATTAAAACATAAAAATTAACTATATGAACAAAGGAGAACTCATTGACAAAATTTCAGCTGACGCAGGTATCACCAAAGTGCAAGCAAATGCAGCGATAGACTCATTCACAGGCTCTGTGATCGCAACTCTTAAAAAGGGTGACCGTGTTACCCTGGTGGGATTCGGTACATTCTCGGTATCAGCTCGTGCTGCTCGTAATGGTCGTAATCCTCAGACTGGTGCTGTAATAAAAATTAAAGCCAGTAAGGTGCCTAAGTTCAAATCTGGAAAGGGTTTCGCTGAAAGTATTAATAAGAAGAAATAACACTTCGATTTTCTCATAATAAAATTTAAAGCAGGAGATTTCGGACTCCTGCTTTTTTAATTAAGGTTTGACGTAAAAGTCAAAGGTTGATTTGTCAATAATATTCCTTTCCCCATTTGTAAAGCTCCTTTAGTATTGGCTGCAATTTTCTTCCTTTTTTAGTGATCATATTTGTACAGTCATCTGGAGTTTTGACAAATCAAAGCCCTTCTCCTTAAGCCTGGTAATTATACCCTGGTATACTGAATCGCTCATCTTCGGTGTCCTGGATAAGATCCACAGGTACTTCTTGCTCGGATGGCTCACCACAGCGAAGCTATAATCATCAGCAAGGTCGATGATCCAATACTTAGCTCTGAATGGGAAGAAGAATTGCACCTTCAGCTTTGCATTGCCCGTGTTCTTTTCAACGAATGCCTTTCCTTTAATATAGGATTGTTTGCCGTTGATGCTGCCTCTGTTGCATCGGTTCTCAACGATTAGATAGCCCTTGTCGGTCATGGTGTATTCAGCAGTGGTGCAATGGCATCCTTTCTGGAAGCTCATAGGAAATGAAGCTATTTCATACCATTTGCCAGCATACTTATTAACGTCAACATTGGGGACGGTTTGAACTGGCTGGGCGTATGATGACACTGACATAATGATGGTGAATAGGATGAGTAAATATTTGTTCATTGGTATGTTATATTGTTCTGATGAGTGAACCATTTTCCTTTCTGATTTCAGTTTTGCCTTTACTGGTAGTTAGTGCAATATCAGAACCATGCCATCTGGCGTTGGTTGCGTCACCGTTACCAATAGTTCTTATTAGTGAACCGTTTTCCTTTCGGATCTCAACTTTGCCTTTTACCGTAGTTATTGCGACCATTGACTGGTCGGAGTTAAAGTCGGCATTAATGGCATCGCCATTACCTATGTTACGAATAAGAGAGCCATTATCCTTTCGGATTTCAACTTTGCCGTTGACTATTTTGAGTATGTTCATTTTAGTTTTTTCAGAAAAAATAAAGATAATCCTAAAAATAATAAGCCAATAAATATCTACATGCTACTGTCTTTCTTAACAGGTAAATATATATTGTAAAGTAGAGAAATTCAGCTAATTTAGAGGCCCATGCTTTTACTGCTAAAATTTTAATTCAGTTTAAGGCAAATTCATTTTCAATAAAGTGATTCTATTATGATTGCCATAAAAGGTTTAATCGATAACATACCAGATGGGAAAAAGAGAGAATATCTTGGGCGGGTATTTGTCAATGCTCTTATAAAATATTATGCCAGTTCTCCAAAAGAGGTGGATTTAAACGAATTGGTTCTTAGAAGCTTTAATGATCTAATTCAAAATAATAATTTCGTCAAAGATTTAATTAAATTTTCTGATGAAGAATTATCGAAAATTCTAAATGTAGAAAGCTGCATAGGAATTGGTGTAGGGCAAATTAGAGTATCATTAATTAAGTATTATGACATTCAATACGACATAAGTGTTCCTGAAGATACCAAAATTGATACATTAACTCAATGCGAACAACCAT
>CANGMZ010000215.1 GCA_947454715.1 Chitinophagaceae bacterium | reverse complement strand
GATGGTTTTGGAGATACTGACCTCAGCTGCTACGGCAATATGCAATTGGAACAGAGTGTAGTAGATTATCTGGAACAAAACAACTATTTCGACAAATCTATTGGTGCAGGCTCCTTTATGCATAGAGAACACCTTACCGACCCAAATACCGGTTTTCTACATGGCAAACCATTTACCAATGTGCGCTGGGATCTAGACGACAAAACGGAAATAATAATTATGGACAACATAGAATATGATAGCCGCTATGACTGGGTAAAACAGCAACAAAACTTTAAGCTGGCATACAGAAATGAAAAAGGTTCTAATTGGGTGGAGATATACGTCCGAAAATAATCTCAATCAATTCAGAGAAATAAACTCAGGAGAAACAGGATGAGTATTTCTATTGATTAGCCTACAATTACAAAAGCCGACACTACTTATTCCTATCAACACGAATACGTAAATAGGCAAAACCCAGTGCCGTAAGTATACACATTGCCGTAATAAACCACCACAGAGTAGTGAAACCATATTGCTCAACTATCTGTGTGCCAGTGAATGGCCCTATTACCTGCGCCACCGACCACGCCACAGTATACAACCCTGCATACTGTCCACGATTGCCCTCATCGGTTCGGCTGATCATAAATGAGTTCATAAAAGGCATAGATAGCATTTCACCAATAGTGATGAACAACATTGATGATACGGCTACCATAAGTGTACCCGGTAAAATATTGAAAACCAAAAAAGACATAGAGATAAGCAATATGCCTGCCGAGATAAATTTAAGATTCTTCTTTTTCTGCTCCAGTTTAAACACCAACACCATTTCTACTACTGCAACGATTAACCCATTCACGGCCATAACAGCACCTATCTGCCACTCCGGCAAGCGGAGTGATGTGCGGTAAAATACCGGCACAGTAGTGAATAACTGAAAGAAACTGTAAGAGAACATGATTGTCAGGAAAATAAAAAACAGATAAAGCTTATCGGAATAAGGACTCCTGCTTTTGTCCTCAATTGGCTTTTTATCTTTCTGAGAAGGCGTCTGTGCATTGCGCTGAGGAGATAACACCGACCTTAATAAAAATGCCGCACCAATATTAGTAAGTCCATCTATCCAAAAAAGCAGATGATAATTTTTTGACGCAATAAAGCCACCTACAGCACTACCCAGAGCCCAACCCAAATTGATAGATAATCTATTCAGCGAATAACAACGTGTTCTATTCTGCTCATTACTATATTGGGCAATAGCAGTAGAATTGGCCGGCCTGAACGATTCATTAAGAACTGCCAAAACAAATGTACAAGCACATATAGCCATATAACTGGTCATTTGCCCCAATACAATAAACATGGCACCGCCACAAAGGAGTGCCGATAACTGAATATTATAAAAGCCGAACTTATCTGTAAGTTTACCACCCAAGAAACCACCGCAAACTGCACCGGCTCCAAAAATGGCCATAACAGCACCTGCTTTTGCAATATTATAATGCAAGGCCTGAGTCATATACAAGGTCATGAAGGGAACAACCATTGTTCCTGACCTATTGATAAGCATTACCAGAGATAACCACCAGGTAGCCGGCGATAATCCTGAATAAGCGTTCTTGTATATTTTCCCAACATAGCTCATGCTATTATTTTCCTCCTTTCTTTGATTTGCGCAAATATTATAAATTTATCGGCAAATGACGACTTAAAGTTATCTTAATGCGCTGAACCCTACCTTTATGATACATAATATGACTGAGGCTATTAAAAACAGGTTATTCTTATTTTTTGTTATCATCGCATTTATTGTGCTGAAAATACCTGCTCTACATTACCCTTTTTACTGGGATGAATCCTGGTCTTATGCTCCCGGAGTAAAACTGATGTACCTGCATGGTCCAAGTCTGATGCCCAATGCTATTGACCTGTTTTATTCCCGTGGTCATCCGCTGCTGTTTTATGCTGCTGCCGCTACGTGGATGCGCGCATTTGGCGATTCTCATATTTCACAACACTCATTCGCGCTTTTTATATCTATTCTTTGTCTCATCACTATTTATGAGATCACACTCCGCTTGTTCAATAAGCGAGTGGCTATACTTAGCCTGCTGCTGGTTGCTACTCAAGTCACATTCTTTGTGCAGTCCACATTTATATTACCTGAAATAATGGTAGCATGGCTATGCCTGCTCACACTTTACTTTTATTCAGCCAATAAATATCTGCTCACTTTCGTTAGTTGCAGTGCGTTGTTACTTACAAAAGAAAGCGGCGTAGCATTGAGCGTTATTCTAGGTACTCACGCATCATGGTCATTATTAGATAAAAAAAGTAATTTAAAGAATAGAATTAGACACTTTTGCTCAGTTGCCGGTGCAGGCGTCGTCATTGCTGCATTCTTCTTACTACAGAAAAAGCTAAACGGCTGGTATCTGTTCCCGGAGCATATCTCGCTTATCGATTTAAGTTGGAACATGTTTAAAGGAAAAATGAGATTCTGTACAGAAATCATTTTTGCACAACAGTACCGGATTTACCTGTTTGGCGGGCTAATGCTCTTGTCGCTCATAACAGCCGCGTACAAGCGGAACATACAATATGCTTATATCTTCATATTGGGCAGCTTATTACTGCTGTTTGGTGGCGAATACTATGGATTTATAACACGCAGATTATTAATACCGTTCGTGTTCGCAGTATTTGTATATACCATTTATAAGAGTACTAAACTCATTGACACCAACCCAACAGGCAAGAAATTTCTTTTACTCTCTGTTTTCTTTTTGGGTGCATATCTCTCCTTTAGCTGTCTTAATTTTTTCACAAACAGGTATCTGATAAGTGTGCTAATAATTGTTCTGATACTAGCTGCATTTTGTTTTGATGTGCTATTACAGCAGTTCAAACCGGTGGTGTGCTATGCGGTCGCAGGTATCATTTTGCTGATTGCTGCCATGTCTTTCAAAAACAACAAAGGTATTGGCGATGTTGATTTGGGTGTATACAATGCCATGAAAGTGCAGGAGGGCGTTATCAACTATTTTGAACAAAACAAACTCTATGATAGTTCTATAGCAGCATATTCTGCACTCTACCGCATACACCTTACTAAACCGTATGCAGGCTTTCTGCATTCTTCAAAAACATTCGCCAAAGTACAGGAAGACCCTTATGCTCAGGCTACATACATCATTAAGGATAATATTCAACCGGATATTAGCTCAACATCAGCACATTTGCTCGTAGATTATCAACCAGTTTTCAGAATACAGCAAGATACAGTGTGGGCAGAAATATATAAGAGAAAGTGATTTCTATAGCACAGGATTTAGCTCGTTGATTAATTTTATAAAGGTATTGCGGTCTATCATCACAGCACCTAAACTTTCAAGATGCTCGGTGTATACCTGACAATCAATGAGCTGCACACCTCTTGATTGGAGTAACTCCACCATATTTATGAAGGCAAACTTACTGGCATTGCTACGGTGGGCAAACATGCTCTCACCAAAGAACGCATTGCCCAACCATATTCCATAAAGCCCGCCAACCAGCTCACCATCTTGCCATGCTTCTGCACTATGAGCATAGCCCAGCTTATGTAACTGAGTATAAGCGGCAACCACATCATCACCTATCCAAGTACCACCCTGTCCT
>CANGMZ010000214.1 GCA_947454715.1 Chitinophagaceae bacterium | reverse complement strand
GCCTTACGGCGTATGCTGCTGGTGGCTATCAGTTGGGTTATTGTTTCGTCGTTAAGGAAAGCAGTGTCTGTTTTAGGTACCAAGAGGTCTTTATAAGATGCTCTGGGTAATACTGCTGCCTGAACCAGTCCTTTTGCCATTGCTGTTGGCACATCCTTCATCGAATGCACCGCAATATCTATTTCATTTTTCAGTAAGGCAATATCAAGGGCCTTGGTAAAGATACCTTGTACGCCAATTTCATATAACGGAGTTTGAAGGTCAGTATCACCTTCGCTTTTTATATATACCAACTCAGCCTGTATGCCACGTTGTGCTAAAAGATCCTTTACGGTATTTGCTTGCCATACTGCAAGCTGGCTTTCGCGTGTGCCTATTCTTATTATTTTATCCATGGTGGGCTATGAAATCGTTGATGGCTTCTATGTAGTGACAACCTGCTGCATTATTACGGCGCATTTTTATTGCCATTACATTGATCACGTTTTGAATGGTCTCTTCCCGGGTCAGTACTTCCTTGGTCTCTTTCTTGGCAATTAATGATGCGTCTATGTGTATTGCCTTTAGTTTATTTTTCACTTCTTTAAGCAAAGGCACGTGCTTACGCAGGTTATGCCATTCTTTAAATTCCGCAATATGTTCTTGTATAATATTGAGTGCCTTCGGTACTTCAGATTTTCTGTTCTCTAGTGTTTCATCTTTTATCTTAGAAAGCACATCTACATTCACTACTGTAATATCTTTCAGCAAATTAGCCCCTTGTTCCACATTACATGGTACAGAAAGGTCAATCACCAATTTCTCGCCCTTACCTTCCAAATGTTGCTTCAATATGATTGGTTCACTTGCATTGGTAGAAACAATAACTATATCTGCCGTTGCCAATTCACTTGCCAGATCTTCTATTTTGGCTGATCTCAGCTTTAAGTCTGTAGCCATATTGGCTGCAGTCTCATAAGTTCTGTTGATCAATGTTATATTATGTGTACCCAGATAATGTATGAGGTTCAAGCAAGTGCTCTTACCTATTTTACCGGTACCCAATAATATGATTTTCTTTTCTTTTATATTTTCTACATGCTGCTTAATATACTGTACCGCTGCAAATGATACGGATACAGTACCTCCGCTAAGTGCAGTATGTGTTTTAACAGCTTTCGATGATTGTAATACACAATTCACGAGGCGTTCCATAAATGCACCTATGAAGCCCTTCGCTTTCGCTTGTTTCACAGCTATTTTTATTTGGCCAAGTATTTCATAATCACCTAATATCTGAGAGTCCAGTCCGGCAGCCACCTGAAACAGGTGCTCAATACCGTTAGTCCCGTTTTTAAGGTAAGCGATTTCAGAAAAGGTCTGTCGGTCTCCGGCACATACTCTGAACAATAATTCAGTCAGTTGGTCTGAGTTTTCGGCAATGCCATATATCTCTGTGCGATTGCAGGTAGATAATATGAATAACTCTGTTAATCCGTATTCGGGAGCCAGTGCAAGTAGCTCGTCGTATTGACTATTGTTTATAGCAAATAACCCACGCACACCTGCATCTGTTTTTTTGTAGTTGATACCTACAACCCAAAAGTTCTGAATATTTTGTGTTTCTTTAGTGTGCATTGATCATTCAAAAAATCTCTGCACAAAGGTACTTTCTACATCCGCATCAGGCTATTTTGCGTGTCATGCGTCCGTCATTTTAAAACCTGATTTATGTCATTTTATTTCCTGACCGGAAGTAGTTCTGCTCTAAATAGCTCTTTATTTCATCTGAAGCTACTACTTCATGTAGTATGTGTTATTCATATAAATAAAAAAGCACTCCCAATCGGTAGTGCTTTAAGAATGTTGTATTGTTTAATATTAAGCAGGGTCACAGCCATCAGGTGTGCAAACAGCCCCTTCAGCAGTATGCATATTTTTGTTTTCTGTTTCCAGTTCTTGCCATGTTTGTGTAAGTGCTTGTAAAAACATTTCACTGTCTTGTGCGCCCGATACAGCATATTTTCTGCCCATAACAAAGAACGGTACCCCTCTTACGCCCACCTGTTGCGCTTCATAAATGTCTCTGTGCACATCTTCAGCATATTCATTGCCGGCAAGCATGTTGGTTACTTCGGTTTTATCGAGGCCCACTTCTGTTGCCAGTGCTATCAGCGTATCGTGGTCTGCAGTGTTTTTTCCTTCTGTGAAGTATGCTGCAAATATTCGCTCCTCGGTTTTGTCCTGCAATCCATGCTTCTTTGCCAAATGCGATAATCTATGTGCATCAAACGAATTAGCGACTACAGCCTTGTCCATATTATACGTCAGACCTTCGTTCTTTGCCATCTGTGTCACATGGTCATTCATCTCTTTGGCTTTCTGTAATGTCCAGCCCTTGGCTTCCGCCAAATATTGATTAATGCTTTTGTTGGCTTCTGTTTTAATGTCCGGGTTTAGCTGAAAGCTTTTCCATATTATCTCAACATCGTTTTTATGAGGAAACCGCTCTAATGCCGCTTCTATTTTACGCTTGCCTATATAGCAAAAAGGGCACATCACATCGCTCCATATTTCTACCTGCATAATTGTTTATTTTATTGTTGTTATTGTAAAGATAATGTGGTGAATAACGTTAATGTTGATCTTTTAATCGTTATCACCGTAATAGTTATTTTTCGGAGTATTTTACAATTTCAATAGTTTATATCGGCATAGCCGTAATTCGATGGGGCAATAACATTACGCCGCTTAGTCTCTTTTGCGGGCGCAGTGACTCGCAAAAGTGCCGTTTTCTTTTGTTACTTTTCGGAGCTTATCCTGATTATTTCGGGACGGCAGCACAAAGAAAAGTAAACAAGCGGTAGGCGAAGTAATGTGGATATTCCTCAACTGTCGTTTAGAGATTTCACAATTGTTTGATTCAGCCTTGTTTTACTTCCCCAAACCTCCCCTAAAATTATATACTTAACACAAACAAAGCTGCCCATTCAGAGCAGCTTTGTTGTTTATTATTGCTCCTTAAAGCCTTTACTTAGTTCTTTGCAAACTCAGCATTAGCTACGATAGTAACTTCGTCGCTTAGCATTGCTTCAGGTGTAGATGGTGACAAAGCGAAATCTGTACGCTTGATCACACCTGAAATTTTGAAACCTGCAATAGTCTTCTTGCTCATTGGGTTAACACCGGTATTGCAGATAGCTGTTAAAACCACTGGCTTAGTAACACCATGTAACGTAAGGTTACCGTTAACTGTATATTTTTTATCGCCTACTTTTTTAAATGATGTGCTCTTGTAAGTCATTGTAGGGAACTTAGCAGCATCAAAAAAATCAGGGCTAACCAAGTGTTTGTCACGTCCTTCGTTTTCTGTATTTACAGATGCTATTTCTGCAGTCATAACTACCGATGCATCAGAAAAATCTTCTTTTGTTGAGGTAATAGTCGCATCAAATTTCTTGAATGAACCTTCTACATCACTTACCATAAGGTGGGTAATGCTAAAACCTAATTTCGCATGTGATTTGTCTACAGACCATGTTGCTGAATCTGTTGTTTTGAATGACATCAGAATAGCTGATAATGCAGTCGCGCAGATTAATGTACCTTTTCTCATTTCTTTGTTTGTTGTTTTTAATTAGACTGCAAACTTACGTACATTTGCTATACTTTAGTAAGCGCTATACTTTTATATAGTGCTATACTTTTATATAGTGCTATACTTTAGTATAGTAACAAATGCTATGGTAAAGAAAGGTGCTTGCAGCCAAAGT
>CANGMZ010000213.1 GCA_947454715.1 Chitinophagaceae bacterium | reverse complement strand
TAGGTTGTGATTTGCTTTCAACTTTTTGTACTTTCAAGGTCTTAAACATCCAAACTCACGAGCGGCAACAGAAATAATATGTTGTGATTTGCTTTCAACTTTTTGTACTTTCAAGGTCTTAAACATCTAATGGCAGCGTATGTATCCGATGGGTTTGGTTGTGATTTGCTTTCAACTTTTTGTACTTTCAAGGTCTTAAACATCACGTTTGTCCAAAAGTCGCATCCAACAAGGGTTTCAAGGTGTTTTTAGGAATAAAAAAACGGGCTTTCGCCCGTTTTTTTATTCCTATTTTAAAACAATTCCAATTGCTGAGGGGGAGCCTCAGCCGGTACTATATCCTGGCCTCTAAAAATTTCCATCATCCCAAATTGTTTATCGGTGATACAAATTATCCCAACATGCCCCTTGTCTGGCAAAGATTTTTTTACTCTCAAAATATGAACATCTGCATTTTCTTTACTGCTACAATGCCGCATATAGATACTGAACTGAAACATCTGAAATCCATCAGAAAGCATATCTTTTCTGAATTTCGCATACCTTTTCCTGTCCGTTTTTGTTTCAGTCGGAAGATCAAAAAACACAAGTACCCACATAATACGATATGCGTTTAAACGATTGAACATAGACATTCATTCTATCTGCGCCCTTTTACCTGCGCAGCAACGTTATATAACCGGGTATAATATTTTTCTGATCTTCCCTTCATAGCACTTTGCCAGGCTGGCAGTGGTACGCTGAATCGCATTTATCATCGGGCTTTTCTGGTCATCGATTGTCACATCCATAGCAGGTATTTTCAATAACTGCTCTTTCATCTTGGGTGTCATATCCAGATACCGCCCATGCATATCTACAATATTGCACACCACCCTATCTACATAAGGCCTATAAGGCTCCATAATATCGTCAGCAAGACAATATGCATTATACTGATTTCGGTGATGTATACCCAACGTAGGCAACAAACCACTACCTACCAGACTGCGGGCAACTACCGCCCTTAAAATTGCATACCCATAATTCAGCAAATTGTTTGGTGGCTCCCCATACCTGTCTCTGGTAAAAGAAAACACCGGCGTGAATAAATTCTTCCAGTAATATGCAGCAGCCTTCGCTTCAACATTATCACTATCGCCACTCTTCACTTCTTTGGCATAAGCCAAAAGCAACTTATCACTACCTGCAAATAATTCACCTTCGTTACGTGGTGATTGCTGACCGCAAATTGCTGCCTGATTATTTATTTTAGCAACGATGGTCTGTTGCCAAAGCTGTTTTTTTAATGGCTCACTGGCTTCCAGTTGCGCTTGAAATTTTTGACTCTGCAGCGTATGCCCATCCAGATTTAACAACAAACCGGTTGGATGATGCGCATTATCGCAAGTAATCAAAGCCGTGTTGTTAGCCAGCAACTTAGCCATCAATGCTTGTGTAATGGTTATTTGCTGATTATCTAAAATAATAACACCTATATCTTCAATGGGCACCGACTTCTTCTCCCCTACCCCCACAAGGTCTACTACCAATTGCTCATTAGTAGTAGACAAGTAGGCCGGATTGCCGAAGTATAAAGTGCGTTTAATCATCTTGTGAATGCTCTTATTATACCAAGTCTATCAATTTCTACTTTCCAGCAAACACTTTTTATCATTTGTGGTTTACCTTTTTCATCGAGGAACGCCTGAGACTTTTTAAAATCAAGCATCCTTTCACTCTTGTTATTAGTACCCTGTTCGTTGTTTATAATTCCAACAGAATAATTATTTTGAACAAAATGAGCCTCACTTCCAGTGCAACTAACAAATCTATACAGACGACATTTTTTTTCGCCATCTAACAATATATCATTTTTCATACCTAGAAGATCTTCTTCGTCTGGCACGTAAACCAAATCTCCTGGCGAGAGATAGAACAAAAGTTTACCTTTCACGTTATTTATAGGAATTAAAGGCGTCATCTCCCGTTCATTCTTAGACATTGTAGCTCTCTGTTGCTGATGCGCAACAACTTCATTTAAAGGGACTGTTTCGTAATTTCTTCTCCCTGAACCATCTATGTAAATAGCAAAGAACAAATTTGTTCCCTTTGCTGCTTCAACATACTTGCTGCTTTTGCTTCCTAAATGACCAACTTGAAATTTATTTCCTTTAACCTCAAATTTCCTAACTTTTTTAATCGGCTGATGAAATTTCCCGTCATTAAGAACAGTAATATTCTTATTCATATCCTCTACTCCTTCAGAAGAAAATGCGATTTCCGGATTACCCCCGTTTTGTGCTGAGTGTAAATGTCTTTTTAAGATCTTTTGAATACCTGTATCCGTTATATTTTCAATGGCAGCATCATTAAATGAATCATCTAAGCTAGTTCTCGACGCTACATTGTCATTATCCCAATAATAAACCATCACCTTACTAATGCTCAATTCTCTAAATTGATTGCCATTATCTTTAAAATGTTTCAACAGTGTAGTTTTATTATATCCTTTTGAACATAGTTCTTTAATATGATTTTTAAGTTCTTTATTGACAATATCATCAATATTATCCAACGCAGTAGAAAGAGAGATAAGCTTCTCTTTTTGTAATGATATACTTCCAGAAACAGTATCCTTGTGCAATGACTTTCTTATTGCCCAATTATCCCCTTTTATCTGCTTCACTTTTATTTTTTTACCGTCAATGATTTTCTCGTACTTATTATTCGTTTTGTTTATAATGCGCAAATTCTGCTTGAAACTTACTACAACAGAATCAAGTGCGGCCTTCGCATCTAACACAAAAGTTTCCCATGGCTGCTTAAATACCCAATTGTAGTTTTCGGCAGACTCACTATTGTATTTTTTTTCGCATAACAAGGTTTTCAAATCATCTCTACCTTTTTGCTTTATGTCTTTGGATGTCTTTGGCGCAATAGCATTTTGATTATTAAGATAATTGATATGGCTTCTTGTAGCACATGCAATTACTAATGCATCAAGTGCATGGTGTCTATGGTCTATTCTTTTCTTTTGAAATCCTTCTTGTAATTCCAATGGAACAACCGGAATATATTTTTGATAGCGTTCATTGTATGCAGTGAAATTTGTCGAATTTTTGATAGCATTCAATCTCTCAAACCGAGGTAATATCAACTCATTCCAAACAGCATCAAGTCCCCAATCTTGCTTTAATTTTGCGGTAATCTGACCATTAGTTGCTAATACATTTTTAGAATTTACGCCATCATCACCTTCATCGCTTCTTACGATATTTGACAATAACTGCATTACATATTTACTAATATAACGAGTGTCATTAAGCTGTCGTTCTATCATCTTTTCAGGAACATCTAATGACAACAACTTGCTTTTCTTTGAATAACTATTAGCATAATGCTGCTTCACAAAAGCAGTATAAGCTTCTTCAGTAAAAACAGTTGCTTTTTTACCCATCCCTAACTGAACTATCTGACCATGATGATCTTGAATAAACTGCAAACCTGTCTTATTATCTTTCAACTTGTTTATTGCAGATTCACAAATTACTTTGTTACTAAAACTATCATCAAAGTATCTGCTTTGCGGTATTACATGCTCAATCTCGTATGCCGGAGTAAAAAGCTTGTTCAAAGGAATTACCTCTCCTGTATAAGGCGAACGATATTTTTGTTCTAACCACAATTTATAACGTTGTAATTCACTAGTCTTTGGCACTGCCATTTTACTAATTTTTAAAATGTCTTCAGGTATTTCAATTGCATCATTTAATACACC
>CANGMZ010000212.1 GCA_947454715.1 Chitinophagaceae bacterium | reverse complement strand
GGTTAGAGCACAGGATTCATAACCCTGAGGTCGGGAGTTCAAATCTCCTCCTCGCTACACGGTCAGAAAGCCACTCAGTAGAGTGGCTTTCCTATTTATAGAGGGCATGTTGTAAGTAGTTAATTTACAGTGTGTTGTGAGAGGTGAAACAGTAGATATAGGCATAGAAAATATGCGAAAAATGCGCGGTTTTTTGAAAATAAAAGTTGTTTAGTAATCTTCTTTTGTTACCTTTGCACTTCCGAAAGGGGAAATAGTTCTTAAAGAATGCGGAAGTAGCTCAGTTGGTAGAGCACGACCTTGCCAAGGTCGGGGTCGCGAGTCCGAGTCTCGTCTTCCGCTCCAAAAGATTCCTTGCCTTCGGGTTTGGAATCTTTTTTTTTGCCCGAAGGTTTTTTGGGGGATGCTAATCATGGATATGATTGGCTTTTTTTGTGCCCGGCGAGGAGTGAATGTTGTGTGTTTTAGGTATTTTTATATTGGTTGTTGATAGGAAAGAGGATAGGCTGTGTGGTTGTAGGGGAGGTGAGTAAGAACAGCGCAGAATGTGGAAAATAATTAAGCCGTTGTGTTCCCGGGCGTAGAAGTCGGCGACTTCCCCCGGCACTAAGGCTTAATTACATTGCAAATATACATAGAATAAGTATTTTTCTTAACCTGAGGGAAATAAAATATAAAATTGTGCATACTTGATAGTTCGAAATTGTCAATTTATTCCCATTCTAGCTTTGACAGGAGTACTTATTGGTGGTGGGTAATATTCAATTTCGCTTACTGATACAAAACGAATACGTCCCATGTTTGTTAGTGAGAAGGCCAACAACGGTGAAACACAGCTGTGCTTAATTCTTCAATCCCTCTCTATTCCTTCTTTGTTCATCGCCAACAATCTATTACCTTTAAAGCCATACATATAATGTTGCTGATGCGGGTAATTTCAATAGTTGTTTTATTGTTTTGTGGTGTGTCTGTTTTTGGGCAGGACGTTAAAAGTGAGGAGGCGAAAAAGAATAAGGTTGTTCAGGTGTTTATTGATTGTATTAAGCACAATAACAAAACTAAGCTGGCCTCTCTTACCGAATTTCCCATCAGGCGGGGATATCCGATACCGTCTATTAAGAATAGTGCCGGTTTACTGAAATGTTATGCTCGGGTATTTGACGATAGTCTGGTGCAGTTAATCAGTCACTCAGACCCTGCAGCAGACTGGTCGACTGTGGGGTGGAGGGGTATTATGTTGCTCAATGGTGTAGTATGGTTAAATACTGATGGAAAGCTTATTGCTGTCAATTACCAGTCGGCAGCGGAGGCGAAACTACAGGCTAGTCTTATTGCTGCTGGTAGGTTGAAATTGCACCCATCGTTGCGTGTCTATGAAAAGCCTGTATTGATCATGGAGACATCAAAATACAAGATAAGAATAGATGATATGGGCGATCATCATTATCGTTATGCATCGTGGTCGAAAAAGGGTAAGATGAGTGATCAGCCCGATGTTATTATTCTGAATGGGGTATTGGATTTTGATGGCACGGGTGGTAATCATAGTTATACGTTTACTAACGATGGGTATTCTTATGAATGTTATATAGATGAAATGGGTGCAAGGCATGACATTCCTACCATACTCACAGTTAAGAAGTCTGAAAAGCAGTTGATGTCGCAAAAAGGTAGAATAGTGGCACCGTAGTATGCTGGTTTGTGCATACCGGTCTTATTGAATCTTTCGATTATCTATTACTAACAATTTATATTAATTTGACGAAAAATACCATTATGAAGCGGATATTATTGTTGGTTGCTGTGTTATTGGTTGGTATTGCCGGCGAGGCAAAGAACAAGAGCAGGGCTTTTGTTTATTACTACGATCAGGTAAACGGGTTGTATGACTATTTTATAAAAACGGAAGGGGACAACTGGGAAGAGATCAGTGTTATTAATAATAAAGTAAAGTTCCGCTTTAAGACAGTTAGCGAACAACCGGAGCAAACGATTTTGTTTGACAAGGAGCGAGGTAATTATATAAGACTCACCGATGATAAGTGTTTTGTTGGTAGCTCCAGAGATGATGTCAGCCGTAAATTGTATGATGGTTTTTGGACCAATACTAATGACGGACCTACAGCGGTTGCGCTGATGGAGAAGAATACCAATATTTTCATTTACGAAAAGAAGGAGTGCAGGGGCTTTTTTACCCATAGTGGGAAGCAATGGCAGGAGTATAGCTACAGCAGTGGCATGCTCATTAATACCTATAGTTTAGTAGAAGAAAGTAAATGCTATGTAGTGTTGCATTGCAGTAGAGGTGGCTATTATGTGAAGATAACTAATGGTGGTTGTTATTACAGCACAGCTAAAGATGGCGAATATTCTCGTATGTATGGTGGCAGATGGTCAGCGGGCAGTCTATCGGGTGAGCGCAGTACGGCACAGAGCGGTTCCAGAAAGGATAAGGCATTTGCCTATTATAAGAAGGATAATGACTTCAGTTATCATGCCTATTTTATGCTTGTTTCCGGCGATATGTGGGATGAGATAAGAGTATCTGACGATAAGGTATTGTTTCATTACCGGTTAGTTTCAGAAACATCTGCAACTATAATACTCTATGACGAGAGCCGCAAGGTATATGTGCGACTTACAGAAACAGAATGTTTCTGGGGTAGTAGTAAGGATGATATCAACCATAAAATATATAATGGCGTTTGGGTGGGTTTCGATTATGGTTATTCTGTTGCGCTGTTAATGGAGTTGGATATCAATATTTTCATATTTGAGTCGGCAAGTTATAGTGGATATTATACCCGCAGCAATGATGGTTACTGGTTGGAATATAGTGCTTATGGTGGCAGACCTAACAATACCTATATCATTATTGAAGAGACGAATACCTACATCATTATGTATTGCGGTAGTTGTGGTTATTATGTGAAATTGACAGAAGATGGCTGCTATTACAGTACAAGCAGAGACGGTGCTTATACTAAAAAGGCAGAAGGTAAATGGTCTCAGGGCAAGGTGCAGAACGGACCAGTAGCGAAGAAGAATAAAACTACGACCTCTGCTTCAACCGCTACCGCAGCAGCAACCGGAAAGCCTGCAGTGAGTGCAGACCCGCTGACTGCCTTAAAAATACATGTAAAAGACAGCCTTACCAAGCTGATGAAATTGCCTAACCTTACCAATAAAGCAATAGCTGATAAGAAGATAGATAAGAAAAATCTGGAGACAGTTGGTGCTGATATCGCTCGCCAATATCTGGCGACATTAAAGAAGAATGCGCTGAAGAAGTTTAATGGTAAGAGCATCAAGATATCGGCTTATGACAAGCAAAAGCAAGTGTATACGTTGGTTTGGAACACAGATATATTCACTATTTCTGTACCTGTAGGAGAGTCGGAATCATTTAAGACCAATTGGAGTAAAATGACATTTACGGAGCCAGATTATTATTTCGATGGTAGTAAGTTTCGCTTGTCGGCATTGAAGTTGACAAACCCTGTTCTAAAGAAGACCTATATCTACGATATCAGGAACCAAAAACGAGCAGCACCATCTATTAAAATAAATGATCTTGATGTGGCGTTGCCTTCTAACTAGGCGTATATGTCGTGTCGTTAGCTTCTGTTTGTAATCTTATTGACTACATCTTTGTATTGTTCGCTAATGGGTAATTCGAGCTCATTTAGAAAAATGCTGTTTTTTCTAATGGCAGTAACATGTGCCGTATTGACTATATAGGATTTATGTATCCTGTTGAATTTTGCAAGAGGCAGCATATCTTC
>CANGMZ010000211.1 GCA_947454715.1 Chitinophagaceae bacterium | reverse complement strand
AGATACCCGGAAAATTAAAGAAGGGGATATTTACTTTGCCCTGAGTGGTCCTAATTTCGACGGTAATACATTTGCTGCCGAAGCCATTAATAAAGGTGCTGCTTATGCTGTTATAGATAAAGCTGCTTATGCTATAAATGAACGCTGTATTGTGGTTGAAGATACCTTGACTGCTTTACAACAGCTAGCCCACCATCACCGTATGCAATTTGGTATTCCATTTATTGCAATTACAGGCTCTAACGGTAAAACAACTACAAAGGAATTGCTGGCAGCAGTTCTAAGCAAGAAATACATTACTTACGCTACAGAAGGTAATCTTAATAATCATATTGGTGTACCATTGACCATCCTTAAGATAAAAAAGGATGCGCAAATGGCAATAATTGAAATGGGCGCAAATCATCAGAAAGAGATTGCTTCCTATTGTGTTATCGCATTACCTGATTATGCAGTGATTACCAATTGTGGAAAAGCGCATATCGAAGGCTTCGGAGGTATCGAAGGTGTTCGTAAAGGTAAGGGAGAGTTATATGATTTTATAAGGGGTAATAACGGTACAATTTTCAGAAACACTGATCTGGATTATCTGACAGAAATGTCAGCAGGAATTAGCAAACAAGTGACTTATGGTGCTGCAAATGCTGATTATACAGGGCGTCCTGTTATGAATGGTGTTTTTGTTGATGCTGAAATAACAATTGATAATGCACCTGTTACGATAAAAACCAATCTTGTTGGGGAATATAACTTCCCTAACATCATGCTGGCGACAGCAGCGGGCTTGCATTTTGGGATATCGATAGAGGATGTAAAGAGTGCGCTAGCCTCTTATAACCCCGATAATAGCAGATCTCAATGGTTGAAAAAAGGTACTAATCATATCATCATGGATGCCTACAATGCTAATCCAACCAGCATGAAGGCGGCTATACAAAATTTCGCTTCGGCTCAGCTATCACAAAAGATGCTTTGGATTGGTGGTATGAAGGAAATGGGTACCGAAGAAAGGAATGAACATGAGGCGCTTGTTGCACTCATTAATGAATATGAATGGGCAGGTGTAATTTTGGTGGGTAAGGAGTTTAAAGAAGTAAAAGGAACGCATTTGTGGTTCGATAATTCTACTGATGCGGCCGCTTACATAAGTGCGCATACGCCGGTGGGTAGTTCTATCCTGATCAAGGGGTCAAGAGGGAGTAAAATGGAGGTTTTAGCTGCAGCATTGCCCGAATGATATTTTTAGCGGTACAATGGTATAGATTATTGCATTAGGTCTCTATTCTGTAGTTTTTTTGTATTACGTTTGTTAAGTCAATTTTGAATATAAATAATGGATAAGGTAGCTATTCTCAAAGAAAAGATAAAAGAAGCCGCACTCGGCGGTGGACAAAAACGCATTGATGCACAACACAAAAAAGGTAAGCTTACAGCTCGTGAGCGCCTGTTGTTGTTGCTCGACGAAGGCTCTTTTGAAGAGATCGGTATGCTCGTTACACACAGAAGTCGTGATTTCGATATGGACAAGGAAATATACCTTGGCGATGGCGTAGTGACGGGCTACGGTACTGTAAAAGGTCGTCTGGTCTATGTATTCTCTCAGGATTTCACTGTTTTTGGTGGTAGCTTGTCAGAGACACATGCCGAGAAGATTGTTAAAGTGATGGATCTGGCTATTCAGAACGGTGCTCCGGTGATCGGTTTGAATGATAGTGGTGGTGCGCGTATTCAGGAAGGTGTGGTTTCTCTGGGTGGTTATGCAGATATTTTTCACAGAAATGTAAAAGCATCCGGTGTTATACCTCAAATCTCTGCTATCATGGGCCCTTGCGCTGGTGGTGCAGTATATTCTCCGGCTATTACTGACTTTATAATGATGGTGGAAAACACCTCTTATATGTTTGTAACCGGTCCTAACGTTGTAAAAACAGTTACTCACGAAACGGTTACCAGTGAAGAGTTGGGTGGAGCACACACACACGCGTCAAAATCAGGTGTAACTCATTTCGCTTGTGCTAATGAAGTGGAGTGCATCGAAAATATAAAACGGCTCATCAGCTACATGCCGCAAAACTGTGAGGAAGATGCACCGGTATATCCTTATGAAGCTGGTAGTGAAGAGCGCATGGCCTTAAATGACATTATACCTGCTAACCCTAACCAACCTTATGATATTAAGGATGTTATTGCAGAGGTAGTAGATGAAGATTCATTTTTGGAAGTTCATAAAGAATATGCTGAGAACATTGTTGTGGGTTTTGCCCGCATAGGTGGTCGCAGCATAGGTATCGTAGCTAACCAACCTGCATATCTTGCGGGTGTGTTAGACAACAACGCCAGCCGTAAGGGGGCGCGTTTCACTCGTTTTTGCGATGCTTTTAATATTCCTTTGTTGGTATTGGTCGATGTTCCAGGATTCTTGCCGGGTACAGATCAGGAGTGGCAAGGTATTATTATCAATGGCGCAAAACTACTGTATGCATTAAGTGAGGCTACTGTACCTAAAATCACGGTTATTACGCGTAAAGCTTATGGTGGCGCTTATGATGTGATGAACTCTAAGCACATAGGTGCAGATCTTAACTTTGCATGGCCTACAGCTGAGATTGCGGTTATGGGTGCTAAGGGTGCATCAGAAATTATCTTCAAAAAGGAAATTTCTGAAGCGGAAGATCATGAAGCTAAATTGAAAGAAAAAGAAGCGGAGTATATTGAGAAGTTTGCTAACCCTTATGGTGCAGCCGCTCGTGGATTTATCGATGAAGTTATACTTCCTCAGGATACTCGTAAGAAACTGATAAAGGGCTTTAAAATGCTGGAAAACAAGGTTGTTGTGCAGCCTAAGAGCAAGCATGGCAATATTCCTTTGTAATATTTCAGTTTCATGATACTATTAATGGTCTCCGGAATACCGGAGACCATTTTTTATAGCCTATGGTCGTTTATTATGCTGACTATTACCGACTTTTACAATTGCATTTCTGGGTTCAATGAAAAGACTGGTTGATTGGGTATTACTGACAAGCACATTCACTGCATGTTGTGCAATGGTACTGTGCATGGCTACAGAACGGCTTGTTAATGATATACAGATACCATTATTCAATCAATTAGATATTCTGGTTTTTGGTTGCACATTGTTGGTCTATAATGTGCATCAGGCAATAAAGAAACGCCAATCTTCAGCTGTGGGTTTGCCTGCACTTACCGTTTATCATCGTCAGGCATATACTGCTATGTCGGTCTTGGGGCTGCTAATCGCTTTGCAAGGTTTGCCGGCTCTATCTGAGCGCATGATCTCTATTTTTCTCACTCTTGGATTAATATCTTTTGCTTATTCCTTGCCCTTGCTTCCATTTAAAAACAAGCGTAGGCTAAGAGATTTCGGGTGGATGAAAATACTTTCACTTGCTGGTGTCTGGACAATAGTAACATCTGTTTTGCCAATGTTATATTGGCAAAGACATGTTGCTGATTACCCTTTTGAAATAATCATCCGATTCTTATTCATATTCAGTCTGTGTATCATATTTGATATTCGTGATCTGAAGACAGATATAGCCAGTAATATCAACACATTTCCGCGCATAGTGGGACTACAGAACAGCTACAGAGTAATCAACATTGTGCTGGTATTATTTGTGTTAGCGGGCATTGCGCAATACATCAGGCATCCGTTGTGGTACAGAATAATGGCTGTAATTGTTACAGCTATATTAACCAGATTTGTGGCGGAATATCTGAAAAAAGTAACATCGGAAAGGGCATATCTGATTTATGCCGATGGTTTAATGTTTGTGT
>CANGMZ010000210.1 GCA_947454715.1 Chitinophagaceae bacterium | reverse complement strand
TTGAACTCCAAAAGAAATTAAAAATGTAAGATCTCTGTATTTAGTTGTCAAAGAAGTAATAATTATTCCAAGTCCTAAACTAAGTAGTGCAACAACTGCAATAATTATTGGGAAAGCTAAAATATACCATGTAGGAGTAACTTTTTTGTCAATGAAAATGTAATAAATCCAAACTAGGAAGAAAAGGCCAAACTGTATTAACAGCTTAAGCAATCCAGATATCACCTTAGAAATAGGTAATATTAACCTAGGAAAATATACTTTTCCAAAAACTGTAGCATTATCAGTAAATGTTTTTGAGGTTAGGTTTAGTGTATCTGAAAAATAATTCCAGATGGTTACACTACCTAAATAAAAAAGTATCGGCGGAGTTGTTCCAATCGGAATTTTTGCAACCCTACCAAAAATCGCAACATATATAATTGTTGTGAAAATAGGTTGTAACAAGAACCAAATTGGCCCAAGAATCGTTTGCTTATATACAGTTACTAAATCTCGTTTAACAAATAAAGTCATAAGATCACGATACCGCCATAATTCTTTGAAATTAAAATTCAAAGAACTCGTATCCTGGCCAATAATACTATCCCAGGCCTCATTATCATTAATTACTTTATTACTGTCCATATTTTTTAACGGCAACCTATATTACTTTTTCCTATTGAAGAGACCTTTCCTTCCTTTCTTATTTTCATTTATATAGTAGCCATTCCCATAAGTAGCACCATATCCATATCCATATCCACCACCGTAACCATAACCATAGTTCTCTTCATACCCATAGCCATACGCAAAACCTCTGTTTGCCACAACATCATTAATAATAAAACCTAAACGAGGCATCCTCCCTGTTTCAAATAATTCATTAGGTATTGACAATTGTGCTTTGTTCGTATGTCCCTGCCTAACAATGTAAAGTGCCAAGTCTGCATATTTATATAAAAGTTGAGCATCTGTTACAAGACCAATAGGAGACGTATCAATAATGATATAATCAAATTCCCTCTTCAACCGATCAAACATTTCTTCAGTTTGTTTCAACAGAATCAATTCCGCCGGATTAGGAGGTATTGGACCAGAGGGAAGGATATACAAATTTTCTTCAAAGCCAGATGGAACAATCATCTCTTCAAAACTAGTTTTTCCGATAATATAATTAGAAAAGCCATTATTATTATCAATACCCAACATCTTTGAAATTCTTGGCTTACGCAAATCAAATTCAAGAAGAACAACCTTCTTTCCGGACATAGCGAATGTTATTGCCATATTCATAGCAATAAACGATTTACCTTCATTACTCATACTCGATGTAACCATAAGAACCTTCTGATTTTTATCGGTGAGCATAAACTGTAAATTGGTCCTTAGTGCCCTAAACTGTTCAGAAATAAGCGTTCTACTATTTTTTTCTACCGCAATACTTTCTTTATTGACGTTATTTCCAATTTCACCAATAATAGGTACTGATGATTTCTTTATGATATCACTTTTGCTTATGATTTTGATATTTAACGACCTTCTTGTAAGTATAACAGCAAAAGGAATAAATATTCCCAACAACAATGATGTAGTTAATATTTTTGATCTGTTGGGTGAAACTGGCCATGCATCAGTTATTGCCGGGTCAATGATTGTCGCATCTGCTACAGTTGATGATTTCTCAATTGCTGTTTCTTCTCTTTTTTTCAATAAAAAAACATACAAATCCTGCTTTGTAGCTTGCATTCTCGAAAAATCGAGATATTTTCTTTCCACAGATGGCACATCTCTAATATCAGAATATATTTTCTGAAGCTCTTCTCTTATTTTCTTAACCTTTAACTGACTTTCTCTTTTTGTAGAAGCAAGCGCTTCTATAATATTTTGCTTAATTTGTTCTTTTTGTCTGATTAGATTTTTTGTTGCTGGGTTATTAGGTGTATTAACAATCAAGCTATTTTGGATACTGATCTGAATATTATTGAAATCCTGCATAAGGGTCGCCAAACCTTGATTATCAAGCAATGATGCTGGCAAGATAATAGACTTATCATTATCCCCTTTTTGCAAATAATCACTAACACTACTTATCATTTCTAGCTGAACTTCTTCATTAGACAATTTTTCAATTGTAGACGCACTAGATCCTACTAATGCTGAAGATTGAGCAGCCATATCTGCTATACTATTATCTTGCTTAAACGTTTCAATGCTTTTTTCAACGCCTGTAAGTTCTGCCCCTACTATACCCAACCGATTATCTATAAACTCCATTGTTCGATTCGCAATAAGCGAACGACCATTGATATTGTGGAGCTTATATAATCTCATTAAGGTATTAATAATGTCAACCGAACGCTCCGGAACAGGATCTAACATTGATAAAAATAAGCAGCTTGTCCCTTTACTTGGTGAATTAACATCAACAGCATGCATATATCTTTTGGCAGCCGACAATACTGAAACTACATCAATACTATATTGAGATTTGTTGGGAACAAAATCTTGATTTTTATTTAATACAATATTATATTCAGCTATATGAACTGTATCACCCCAACGTCCCTTAAATGTTTTTTTATTGCCTAATGTAATTACATAATCTTTATCATTAACAATATTGACCTTACAACTAAATGGAGACTGTACAGAGTCTACAATAAGTAATTCAAATGGCCTTTGTGTATATACATCCGTTACTTTAAACCTGCCAACAATTGAATAAGAATAATTTAAATTGAGATTTCGGACTACCTCAACCATCAAAGTTCGACTTCTTAAAATCTCAATTTCATTTTCAACATTTATTCTATTGTTATTTATTTTCAACGCTGCTAAGATATCGTCTTGACCTGTTGACCCACCTTTTTTAGAGTCATTAATCAACAATTCGGCACTAGATTTATAAACAGGTATAGAATACCTCAATTTAATATTACCAATTATTAGCGCAATTATAACACTAGCTAATAGCCACGGCCAAATAGTTAAAACCGTAGTTACTAACCATTTAATATTAAAAGTGCTTTCTTCCTGCTTTTTTCGAGTATCAAAAGCAACGGGAGATTTATTTTCGTCCATTATGGTACTTGTGTATTATTCTGTTACTTAATGTTTCTGAAAGCAAGAACTAATGTAGCAAACGAAAGAATACTAGAAACTATAGCAATATTTCTAGATATCCTATTGTCGCTAGACTGTATTCTATACTTTGTAGGTTCAACGTATATGATATCACGTTGTTTTAGATAGAAATATGGTGATTTAAATATTTCACTTGAATTCATGTCAAAACGAACAAGTTTTTTTTGATCTCCTTCAGTTCTTATTAAAAGAACATTACTCTTCTTTCCTGTCAACGGGATATCACCTGCTGAAGCAAGTGCTTCAAGTATGTTTACTTTCTCGCTTGGGAATGAAATCGGTCCATGTACTAATATTTCGCCTAAAAAGTATACGTCAAAATTGGCAATCCTCACATTAACTACAGGCTCTTTGTAGAACTCCTTTGCTTTCTCTTTTACCAGCTCTCTCGCTTCTGCAGTTGTAAGTCCGGCTACTTTTACAAAACCAATAAGTGACAACTCAATATTGCCATTTTTATCAACCAAATAACCACTCAAAGGATCAAAAGTAGCTTTAGTAGACGGATTTGTCGGGGTATTGGTTTCATTTTGCGCACTTGTCAAAACTGTAACCATAAGGATATCATTACTCTGAATAACAGGAGTAACATACTTAGTTACATTCTCAATAGTGTATGGCTTATTTACCTGAGATGAATCCTTAATATCATTAAAATATATTACTCTTTTAGGAGTAACACATGAACTAAATCCCCAAATTATAA
>CANGMZ010000209.1 GCA_947454715.1 Chitinophagaceae bacterium | reverse complement strand
CTTTTCAGGGGTGTACTGCCCTTCTTGACGTTTGCTGATAGTGGGCTTCTTGTCGTATACCCTATTTGTATCAATGTCCCATGCGTCCTTAGGCACAGCATGCCCCACACTCTTGTAAAGGAGTTTGCGGTTTTGGGTCATTCTAATCATGATGGGGTGTGTTCCATCTTTGAAGGTCTTGCTAGTGTACAAGACGGCTTTAATCTTTACGTCCATAATCGGTAATGGTTTGGTTTGTGAACAATTTGGTTTAAACAGGGTTTAAACATTACCTTACTTCTAAGGTATGTCAGATTATTGATAAAACAAAGGGAATGCAGCAGTAGCAACGCTTTCAGAGGAAGCCAATAGAATGGGTTAGAATGAGGAGGAAGTAAAAGTAGTACTGGTCGGACTACATAAGGGAATAAAAAGGCTTGGCTGGCGACAGTTTCAAGCCTTTTTCTATTTCCGGCATGGTTATACCCGTGTTAAAACAATCTTCACTATGACTTTGGTCATAGTTACTCACACAAAAGCACACCAACTTTGACCGCTATAACAAAATAATTTGTCTGCTTATGGCATCGGTTCATACATTTCACATCCCCGTTCTCGGATTAAGCTACTCCATTGACACCCCACTGAAGGTGGCTAGGTTCGGAATTTCGTCGGTAGTATCAATCATTGAAGATGAGCTTATTGAGAAAATGAGGGCGTACCACGCACTCAAAAACAATGAGCCTTACATCCCCATAACAACAAATGACAACGATTATCGTGCCGAGAGAATAACTGCATACCTCAACCTCTTGCATAAATTGGTTGACCAACAAATTGCCAAAATGAAGGAAATGTCATTCGATGAAAACAATGACCTCACTAAATACTTCGAGCTATTACCGGCAGACAACGAACTGTCTTTACAATATAAGTTCATGCAGGCAATACCGGAGGGCAACAAAAAAACAACACTGCAACAGCAACTGAAAAACAGTATAACTCCGGGCGCAATTGACGTGAACATTATGGCTAAGGTAGACAACCTTGGAGTCGATAAAAATGGCACACCTCTTCCTGTAGAATACTCCGATGCACTGTCTGCTCTTCGAGGTTTTGCAAATAGCGAATTACAATCTTCCGTCATCTTGTCTGCCGGCTACAACCCACGCCTGTATAGCTATATCGAACAATTCCCCGACTTCTACCCAAACAAAGAAGGGATAATAAAAAAGCAAATAATCCTCAAAGTAAGCGACTATAGATCTGCCGTTATTCAAGGTAAAATAATGGCCAAAAAAGGTCTCTGGATTTCAGAATACAGAATCGAATCCGGGCTAAATTGTGGCGGTCACGCATTCGCAACAGATGGCATATTACTGGGTCCTATTTTAGAGGAATTCAGGCTAAAGAAAACTGAACTGATTACTGAGCTCCTGCCCTTATGCAATACCGCTAATCAAACAAAAGGCAATTACATATTCAGCACACCACCTCAACTGAGAATAACAGTGCAAGGTGGCATTGGCACCAGTAACGAAGATCAGTTCCTGATGAACCATTACAACATTGATGGCACAGGTTGGGGAAGCCCATTCTTATTAGTACCCGAAGCAACCAATGTAGATGACCATACATTGCAAGACCTTGCCACAGCACAAAAAGACGATTACTTCTTAAGTAATGCATCCCCTCTTGGTGTACCATTTAATAATTTCAGAAAAAGCACCTCAGAAAAACAAAGAATAACGCGAACAGAAAAAGGTCGCCCTGGAAGCCCGTGTTACAAAAAATTTCTGGCAACAGATACCGAATTTTCAGAGACACCAATATGCACCGCATCTAGAGCCTACCAACATCAAAAAATAAAACAGCTGAAAGAGAAAGGATTACCACCTGAGCAATTAGAAAAAGAGATTTGTAGTATTACCGAAAAAGATTGCCTTTGTGAAGGACTGAGTGCCGCAGTATTTTTAAAAGATGGAATACCGGTATCTCATAAACTAAACGCAGTAACAATATGCCCTGGTCCAAATCTGGCCTATTTTTCAGGTGTGTTCTCTCTGAAAGAAATGATAGATCATATCTACGGCAGAGCCAACATTCTAAATACCTTACCCCGCCCGAACATGTTCATTAATGAAGCAGAACTTTACATTGATTATTTGAAAAACGCTATCGACAAAAGCATAGCTACCATGAACGCTAAACAAAGCAAGTACCTCAATACATTTAAAACAAACCTCCTTAGCGGAATTGAATACTATAAAAATCTGGCTTCAGAGTTCAAAAAAGAAAAAGACCAGTATATCTACCAATTTAAAGAACAGTTGAGCATACAGGAAACAGCCATTACTAACATGCTTATCCCTTCAATTTAACAACGAATGAAGTACTGGACCAAACTTACCCACACTGAGCAAGACCGCATCATCACTGAAGCGCTCACTGACAATGTAGACTACAAGAACGATTTGTCTTTGGGCATTCCGGCGTCAATGCTGGATTCAACCGTTTTTTATGATCAGGCTCCCTTTCTCAAAGAATCTCCGCTATTACGCACCTACATACAAAACCCGAACCACATAGGCTGCCATACACTTGGTGATTCAGAGCACTATTTCAGAGGCACACAGCGCATTGAAAAAGAACTGATTGAATTGATCTGTGTTGATATATTCAAAGCCGAAGACAATAGCTGCGATGGATACGTAGCATCTGGTGGTACAGAAGCTAATTTGCAAGCAATATGGATGTATAGAAACCTGTTTATACAGGAGTATGGTGCGTCTCTCAACGAGATAGTCATCCTCAGTTCAGTTCATACACATTACTCAATTGTAAAAGCATCAAATCTGCTATCTATTCGATCATATTCCGTAGCTACAGATCAACAAAAAGTAGAAATCACATCTGAAACTATAGAAACTGCTATCAACAAAGCAAAAGCAGAAGGGGCAAAGTATTTTATTGTTATCGCCAATATGGGCACAACAATGTTTGGCAGTGTCGACAACCCAAATCTTTATGCAGAGAAGCTGATTGCACATAGCCTGCCCTTTAAGATGCATATCGACGGCGCATTTGGAGGGTTCATATACCCCATGAGCGATCAGGAAAGTACAATCAATTTCAGCAATCCGCATATATCATCTATTACCCTAGATGCGCACAAAATGCTTCAGGCACCTTATGGCACGGGTATCTTTATTGCACGTAAGGGGCTGATTGAGCATGTTTACACCAAGGAAGCTACTTATGTAAATGGCATGGACATAACACTTTGTGGTAGCAGATCAGGAGCTAATGCTATTGCAATATGGATGATCATGCGCTCTTATGGTTGGTATGGTTGGCTGGAAAAAATCAACAAACTTATCTACAGAACAGACTGGTGTTGTACAGAACTAGATCGTTTGAAAATTAAGTACTACCGAGACCCTAAAATGAACATCATAGCTATTTTAGCCCCGCAAATAAAACCACAAATTGCAAACAAATATGGTTTGGTACCTGATACTCATTCAGAGGCCCCGAACTGGTATAAAATCGTAGTTATGGACCATGTAGACATCTATCTGTTAAAACAGTTTATCACAGAACTGAAACAATCAACTTCATAGTACTTTACAATATCATACAAACTTTAATTTCAAAACAAACCGATCAATATAAAAAGGAAAGGCTACTCAATGAGTAGCCTTTCCTTTTTATAAACCAATTCAGTGATTATTCTTTAATCAATCTCTGAGTTACTATCTGATTACCTTGTTTCAGTTCTACCATGTAGACCCCTGATGCAAAGCTACCCAATGGAACACTTACTACGCCACTCTGCTTAACGCCGAGGTTTGTATTGTAGATGCTCACACCACTCATGTCCATAACTCTTACACTTACTTCCTCAT
>CANGMZ010000208.1 GCA_947454715.1 Chitinophagaceae bacterium | reverse complement strand
CCTACCAACAGCTTTACCAATGTGGTCTTACCACTACCCGATGGCCCTACAAATGCAATAGTTTCGCCCAACTTTACATCGAAAGAAATACCATCTAATGCTGCTCTGCTAGAGCTATTATGCTTGAATGTAACATTATCAAACTTCACCTCTTCAATACCATTGATTGGCTCAGGGTTTTCAGGGGTGTATTCAATAGGCTTTTGGAATAAGGTCTGCATGTTGTTCAAACTGGCTTCTGCTTCACGGTATGACAAGATAACATTACCAATTTCCTGCATTGGGCCAAATATGAAGAAGGAGAAGAAAGTCAATGACAGGTAGGTACCCGGCGTCAATGTGCCCTTAAACACAAATACCAACAGACTCATAACAATAACCTGCTGCAAAAAGTTGACAAATGTGCCTTGAATAAATGATATGGTACGTATGGTACGTACTTTTTTCAGTTCTAACTGCAATATTTTGATGGTAGTAGTATTGAGTCGGCGAATCTCTTGCGTGGTCAACCCCAAGCTCTTTACTAATTCTATATTACGAAGTGACTCTGTTGTAGAACCCGCCAGTGCATTAGTTTCACGTACTATATTTTTTTGAACGGTTTTGATTCGCTTACTGAGTGAGTTGGTGAGCAAACCGAGCACCACTGCACCACCCAGATACACCAATGGCAAAAATGGATTCAATCTTACCGTGAATGCAATAACAAATACAATACCCACTACAGTAGGTAGCAATACATTAAAGAATGAGTTGATAAATTTCTCACAATCGGTACGTACTTTCTGTAAAATAGAGAGCGTCTGGCCGCTGCTTTGATCCTCAAAATCCTGGTAAGGCAGGCGAAGTGCATGACGCAAACCATCGGTATACAGACGTGCACCATATTTCTGAATCACCACATTCACCACATAATCTTGAAAATTCTTAGCGATACGAGACACCATTGCCACGCCCATAATGGCAAGTAGCAACATAGATGCCTGAGACAAAAACTGACTCAAATCTCGAGCGATGTGACCGGCAGTATCTACACTATGCGGATGGTTAACAAATCTGTCCAGAATTTTACCTGATATAATAGGGTTAATCAGCGAAAAACTTTGATTGATGGCAGCAAGTAATATAGCGAGCAATATCATCCCCTTGTAGCGGGACAAATAAGACATGAGTAATTTCATAAGCGACAAAGGTAATATGAATGGGTTCTTATTGTGTTATAGTACTATTAATATTGTTTATAGCAGCCTAAAATTGTTCATAATGTGTTCACTACCCAACAAACAGATCGAAATATTAAATAAAACGCTGCCGGAGCAAATCACCCACATGCTTATCAATAGGTAAGGTAAAAGTGCCAGCTGAAACCTCCCCAAGATCTACCCAATAGGTGCGCTCATTATTAACATGATTGATAATCAAATCTGGTACCTCACCTGCAACTAAATAATAGATGCTTATAATTTGAGAGTCATCGTAAGCCGATGGCTGATAAAAATCGGTTGTATAAAAGTGTTCTAATACAGTTACCTCCATATCCAGCTCTTCCCTCCATTCTCTTTTCAAACACTCAATTGTACCTTCACCCATCTCCAAACCACCACCCGGCAACTTAGTAATACTCCGGCCCTTTATTATTTCTTCATTGACCAACAGCCTACCCTCATTAATAAGAATGCCATAGACCCGTATGTTGAAACGTTTTACCATTGGGGAAAATTAAGAATTTTATGGTTGATAGGTTCTATTTGCCTTTCAAGTCCTCAAAAATTGAATATTATTCGCTTAAAATCATATTCATTTTTATCTAAAATTGGCCTAATTATCATACAAGTAAAAAAACGCCAAAAGTGGAGTTATAAATGCAATAGGCAATTAAAAGACATGAATTACTTCACTACTTTATTTGCTTCCACACCAAATAAACAATCACTTCCTTTTTAACCATTTGCTCACAAAATAATAAAGTATATTGCGCATGTATAACTATGGGTAATTACGAGTGGTTGATTTCTAGTTTAGATGCATTTATACGCAAATACTATGCAAATAAGGTATTGCGGGGAACACTTGTGTTCCTGAGTTGTTTGCTGTTTTATGTGCTGCTGGTGACTGTTGGTGAGTATTATTTGTACTTGCCGGTAAGTGTGCGCGTGGGTATTGTATCTGTTTTCGTTGTGTTAGGTGGTGTTTCCTTGGTGGCATGGATCATTATTCCCCTTGCAAAAATGGCAAAACTGGGCAATGTCATCAGCCACGAACAGGCTGCGGGCATTATTGGTCAGCACTTTACAGAGGTGAGCGATAAGTTGCTGAATATTCTGCAACTAAAAAATCAGGTAGGCAGCGCCGAAAGTCGTGAACTGGCAGAGGCAAGTATCAATCAGAAAATCAGCCAGATCTCATTGGTTCCTATTGGTTCAGCCATAGATTTATCTAAAAACAAAAAGTACCTACCCTTCCTGCTACCTCTTTTGCTTATTGGGGTGTTTCTATTAGTAGCAGCACCGAATATCTTTACAGAAGGCACATCTCGTCTTTTACAACCTACAAAAGCATTTGAAAAGCCTGCTCCATTTCAATTTATCGTTAAGAATGCGTCACTAATTACTACCCGCAACACAGACTTTGTGCTCCAAGTAGAAATGAAGGGCAATACCCTACCTGCTGAGGCATCTGTTGAGACAGGTAATGAGCGTGTGCTGATGCAGCCGCTCGAAAATCATACTTTCCAATATACTTTTAAAAATCCTACGGCCGCTATTCGCTTCCGTATCTACGCTGCAGGTTTCTACTCAACAGAATACACGTTGAAGGTTGCCCAACGCCCGGTCCTCAAATCATTTAAAGTGCAGGTAAACTACCCTGCTTATACCGGCAAGAAAAACGAAATTCGGAATAGCCTTAGCGATATGACTCTGCCTGTAGGCACTACCGTAAACTGGGCATTTTTCACTGAGCATACCGATGCTGCCAGCATCAAATTTGGCGATGGCAATCCTATTGCCTTGTTCAACAGTGCAGAGATGTATGGTTTTCAGTACCGGTTTATGAGCGATACCGCTTACACCGTTATTTTACGAAATAATCAGAGTGTGGTAGCTGATAGTTATCGCTATCAGGTGCAGGTAATACCTGATCAATATCCGGTTTTACAGGTGCAGCAGATAAGAGATACTGTAACAGGGAAACAAATATTGGTAACCGGCACTGCAGGCGACGACTATAGCATAACCAAAGCTACATTTAACTATGAAGTCACTGTAGATAAACGTTCAATACTAAAAAAGAGTATCCCACTGAAAATAAATCAAGGTGCACTCACTGCGTTTGAACAGTATTTTGATGTGAATACACTAAACCTGCAACCCGGACAGAAAGTAACTTACTATGTAGAGGCATGGGACAATGATGGGGTTCATGGCAGCAAATCGTCTCGTAGTGAGTTGATGAGCTACCAGATGTATGATGCCAAACAACTGGACTCAGCTATCAATGAAAATTCTCACCAAATAAGCTCCGGCCTCAGCAATAGTGCGCAGCAAACCAAGCAGATGCAGACCGAAATGAAGGACATGCAGAGCAAGATGCTGCAAAGTGATAAAATGGACTGGGAGCAGCAGCAGAACCTTCAGGAAATGCTGAAAAAGGAAATGGACCTGAAGACGCAAATGGAAAATGTGAAGCAGAAATTTGAAGAGCAGGTGCAGCAAAGCGAACAAAAAAAATACAGTGATAATGTAAAAGAAAAACAGGACGAGCTTAAAAAGCAACTGGACAATCTACTCAATAAAGAACTGCAAGAGCAACTGAAAAAGCTACAGGAGCTCATGCAAAAACTGAATAAAGAAAATGCAGTAGAAGCCATGAAACAAATGCAGCAAGACAACAAGCT
>CANGMZ010000207.1 GCA_947454715.1 Chitinophagaceae bacterium | reverse complement strand
TTGTATCTGTTTAATGGTGCAGGTAATTCACTTAGTGCAATATTACCTTTCGATAACGGTAAGGCTACTGAAACATTATACTTCACTCCTACAGCAAAAACAGAAGCTGACGGAAGTAAGAGTATTGATTTCAGTGGTGATTTGGGTGGAGGCAAAAAGGTAGATATCATCTATTCATTGGCTGCTGATGATTACATGATGCATTGCAACATTATACTCACAGGTATTCCTACGCCAAGTGTAAAGCTGCATTGGAACACTACTGCATTGCACACAGAAAAAGATATGACTAATGAGCGCATGAACACTCAGGTGTACTATCGCTTTAAAGATAATGATCACGACTATTACACTGTGAGCACCAGCGAACAGAAAAATCATCATAGCGAAGCTGCTACTGCATGGGTCGGTTTCCGTAAGCAGTATTTTAGCTCAGTATTGATTGCAGATGAAGGCTTCAGTAAGATGGATGTTAAGTCAACTGCAAAGGCTGACGATAGCAATGTTGTTGCTATGAATGCAGCAGAGTTTATGTTACCATTGAAGACAAATAACAACCAACAGTCTGCATCATTAAAATGGTACATTGGCCCGAACGATTACAATACACTGAAGTCATATAAAATGGATATGGAAGATATGGTGCCATTGGGTTATGGTATCATGTCATTTGTAAAATACATCAACAGATATGTGTTGATTCCTATTTTCTATTTCCTGTCAAGCTTTATAGGCAACTATGCCATCATAATTATGCTTATGACAGTATTCATTCGTTTGGTATTATCTTTCTTTACTTACAAGAGCTATCTTTCTTCTGCTAAGATGCGTGTATTGAAGCCTGAGCTCGATGAATTGCGCGCAAAGATTGGTGACGATCAGCAGAAAATGAGTGTGGAGCAAATGAAGCTATATCGCGAAGCTGGTGTTAATCCATTAGGCGGTTGCTTGCCAATGTTGTTCCAGTTACCTATTTTGTTGTCTATGTATTACATGTTCCCATCGTTCATAGAGTTCAGACAAAAGAGTTTCTTGTGGGCTGATGATCTTTCTACTTATGATAGCATCTTCAATTTTCATTTTACAATTCCATTCTACGGAGATCATATCAGTTTATTTACATTGCTCATGACTGCATCGAGCTTGTTCCTCGCAGTTTATAATCGCAATATGACGCCACAGGACCCTAACAATCCTATGATGAAGTACATGCCTTATGTGTTCCCTATTATACTTATGGGTGTGTTTAATAAAATGGCAGCTGCCCTCACTTTCTACTATACTTTCTCTAATATCCTCAGCATTACGCAGCAGTTTATTATTCAGAAGTATTTTATCAATGAGAAAGCAATTCATGCCAAAATACAAGAGAACCGTAATAAGCCGGCAAGCTCTTCTAAATGGCAACAAAAGCTGGAAGAAATGCAGAAGATGCAGGCCGAAAAAGCTAAAATACAGCCAAGATCAAATAAAAAATAATTACTTAATGCTGATACTATACTTCAACCCGCCCTCGTGGCGGGTTGTTTGTTTTATGTCATACTCAGTTTAAATATTGTTGGTCAGCAAAAGGTGATTACTGTCTTATTTCATCAGCAAGTTTGGAAACCATCTGGTTAGAGAGAGAATAGAGATCATCATCATATTGAGTCAGATAATCGAGTGTAGTCCATTTTATAGATCGTGAGTCGCTGATAAATGCGCCACCCGGGTTACTCATTCGCAATCTGCCTTGGCGCATAAGGGTAGTATCTCTATATAATTTATAACTCACCACCATCTCTGTGTTCACCGGGGTTATTTTATTGCTTTTGATACGAATTGTATAGTACATAACGTATGCATAATCTCCTTTTTGGGTATAAGTATATTCAGCAGGTATTGCTTCAACAGTAAGTTCCAATCGTTGTCCGTTGAGTGCTTCATTCAGCCTGGCTGAGTGTGAGCCGGAATTTAATGCCTGAGAAAACTTGGCCATGCCAATTCTGGAGTCAAGATCCACAGTCAATGTACGTCTCCATCCCCAGTAATAGACAAGGGGCAATACTACAGTAGATACAGGTGTTACTTTTACCAGTGTATTGTAGGTGCTTAATTGCTTTGCATGAAGGGTTATATTGCTTTTAAGGGGTTCTTGAAGCGGGATTTTATTATATTTTTCCTGCACTATTGTTGCATACCGTTGAGTAGTTACACAACTCACCAACAATGATGATGACAACAAGGTAATTAAAACATTTCTCATCAAAGTCATATATAAATAGGTATAAATATAGATAAAATATGCGCGTATAATCGTAATATTTATAGCACTTTTCATGCCAATTTGTATAATACCTAATTGCCGTAATTTTAATAATTCAAATCCATACCATGCTCCAATTAAACAGCATACACCACATAGCAATCATCTGTTCAGACTATGAGGCTTCTAAACACTTTTATACCAATATACTTGGACTTACAGTGCTGTCGGAAATCTATAGAACTGAACGTCAATCCTATAAATTAGATCTTGCACTCAATGGTACGTATGTTGTGGAATTATTTTCATTTCCCAATCCGCCGGCTCGCACTTCTCGTCCCGAGGCATCTGGTCTCAGGCATCTGGCTTTTGCGGTTAGTGATATAGATGCTGCAGTGCAGTTTTTAATGGAGCAAAATATTATTGCAGAACCAATAAGAATAGATGAGTTTACCAATAAACGCTTTACTTTCATCAGCGACCCTGATGGACTGCCTATTGAGTTTTATGAACATTGAGTTTAATACTACAGGAAGTACAGTGATTAATATCACTTATACATTCTATCAGATTAATTTACTTTTGCAGCAATGAAAAAATTTTATGCATTAACTATCTGCTGCACCGCACTGGTTTTATGCTACTCTTTTATTGGTTTCAGAAAACAGAAGTCGCCGTTGTCATTTACAGGTAAACCTGTAAACAAAGAACAGTTGGGTGAAATGTTGTTTTTTGAAAGTAAACTATCCGCTACTAAAAAAATAAGTTGCGCATCCTGCCACATACCTGCACATGGTTTTGCAGACACGGTTGCGTTTAGTAAAGGCATTCACGGTTACTTTGGAAAGCGAAATGCACCATCTTGCACCAACCTTACAGATAGACCTTATCTTTTTTACGATGGTAGAGCAACCACAATTGAAGATCAGGTAAGATTCCCGATCGAAGATCCTAATGAAATGGGAATTGCCATTGCAGAGGTGGTGAAAAGATTGACCAAGGATAAAGAATACAACACTTTATTTAATGAGATATTTCATGAGCCACCAACAGAAACAAATCTGAAAGTTGCTATTGCTGCTTTCGAAAGAACTTTGGAAACGTCTCATACGCCTTTCGACAGATATATGTCTGGCGATACACTTGCCATCAGTGCTGCTGCAGAGCGTGGTCGTCTACTTTTCATGGGAACAAAAGCAAAATGTGTTGAATGCCATTTTACACCCGATTTTACAGGTGATGAATTCAGGAATATTGGTCTCTACGATGGCGTAAAGTATAAAGATGAAGGCAGAGCTGTAATATCTGGTAACAAAGCAGATATTGGTAAGTTTAAAGTGCCAGGTTTGCGTAATGTAGCAGTTACCGCACCTTATATGCACAATGGCATGTTCAAGACGCTGAAAGATGTAATTGAATATTATGATGATCCCTATAAGGTAGTGCCTCATCCGGTAAACATGGATACTGTTATGTCAAAACCACTGCACCTTACACCACAGGAAAAAGAAGATATTGAACAATTCCTGCGCACACTAACCGATGATAGGTTCATGACCAAGAAAAAAGGGACTAACCATTAAGGTGTTACTAACGTCGGTTTATTGGGGATAGTAGAAAAATATACAAAGCTCAAACCCGCCGCAGGATACTGCCGAAGTAATT
>CANGMZ010000206.1 GCA_947454715.1 Chitinophagaceae bacterium | reverse complement strand
GCTTTGACATACCCATGGATTGGGTATGGGGAATAAGGTTGGGCATTATCATCTCTGTAATTTTTGCCTTTCAAGGTGGTATAATGGGTGGCATGCTCCGCCACACGGTTGGTGCAGAAGATGGAGGCACAGGTATACCACTGGTGAACTGGAGTAAAAACAACGGTGACCTTAGAATAGCCCATTTTTTTGGTCTTCACGCATTACAGATCATACCCCTTTTGAGTATGCTTATTGCCAGAAACACCATGCATGTTATAGCCATTGCTACAGCCTACACATTATTTGTTGTCTATACTTTGGTGCAGGCACTACAGAGGAAATCTTTGTTTTAAAAACTATATTCTTTTTGGCTCCGGGCGGGGCACAAATTCTGTTTCGCCCGGCACGCGCGGGAACGTTTGGTTGCGCCAGTTTTGTTTGGCTTGCTCTATAAGTTCGTGAGTAGTAGCTACAAAATTCCAATAGATAAAACGCTCTTCCGGGAATGGTGTGCCACCAAATATATAAATAGTGCTGTCTGCTGCAATGGTAAAGGAGCAAAGCCCATCTTGTTTTGCTATCAATATGCGCTTGGGCTCATACACAATCCCATCATTCTCAATACTGCCGGAGAGAATATAAATTGCTACCTCGCCTGATAGCGCATGGCCAATATTTACTGTTTGTGAGGTAGTGCATTTTAATTCCAACAGAAACAATGGGCTTAATACAGGAACAGGAGAGATATGCCCGAAAGCTGACCCGGCTATTAATTTATAATCTATGCCATTTGTTTGCCAAGTGGGTATTTCGTGTGCTTCAATATGTGCAAACGATGGGTCTTGCTCTTCCAGTTCCTTAGGCATGGCCACCCATATCTGAAGCCCATGAAGTTTTTTATCGGAATGCCTGAGATATTCCGGTGTTCTTTCAGAATGAACAATGCCCTTTCCGGCAGTCATCCAGTTTACAGCACCGGGTTTTATTTCTATTTCCGTACCTAAACTGTCTTTGTGCATAATGCTCCCCTCAAACAGATAAGTAAGTGTAGACAAACCAATATGTGGGTGTGGCAAGACGTCCATATTCTGTTCATCATGCAGCACTGCAGGCCCTATATGATCAAGGAAAATAAACGGACCTACCATTCGCTTACCTCTAAAGGGCAATAACCGGCCTACCAGAAAATTGCCGATATCGGCAGGACGTTCTTCTATAATGAGATGTATGTTAGACATGGCGGTGGAGATAAAATAGTATGGAATAAAATTACACACAAACCCGTTATAGTGGTGTTATATGATTATTGACCGGTCTTATAGATAGCTTTGATTTGTGATCCCTTCCAGAGTAGTATCTTTGATAAAAAGAAGGAATAATGACTTTGGACAGAAAAAACGCTCCTGCCATCCACGATGCAGTAGAATTTGAATATAAATTACCACCACTCAATACTTCATCGCTCGATAATGGTCTTCCTTTATATTGGGTCAATGCAGGAGTGCAAGATGTGGTGCAGATAGACTGGGTCTTTCCTGCGGGGCTTTGGTTTGAGCAAAAAGATGCTGTAGCGCATGCTACTGCCGGGTTGCTCAAAAACGGCACATCAAAGCACACATCTGAACAGATAAGTGAAGCACTGGAGTTTTATGGCGCGCAATTAAAGACCAGTGCCGGAAATGACTATGCAACAGTTACCCTATATGCGCTCACCAAGCACCTGCCAGCATTATTACCAATGGTGTTGGAAATACTTACAGAGGCATCTTTCCCGGAGCATGAAGTAGAAATATATAAGCGCAATGCAATACAGCGCTTACTGGTGAGCCTTCGCCAGTGCGAGTTTGTAGCTAATCAGCGTATAGATGCTTTGTTGTTTGGAGAGCACCATCCTTATGGGCGTTTCACCAAGCAGGCAACGATTGAAGCGATAACCCGCGAAGATCTGCTGGCTTATTTCAAGGGACATTATAGTCTGGCTAATGTACGCATGTTCATGGCAGGTAAGGTAAATGATACAGACGTTCAGCACCTCAACGATATATTTGGTAAGGCAGCTATAATACCTACGCCGGTTGTGCCTACTGTGTTTGAACATGTGCAGAAAAGTGAAAGGGTGCAGCGCATAAGCAATGACCCTAATGGTGTGCAGGGTGCTATACGCATTGGTCGTTTATTCCCTAACCGTCATCACCCCGACTATACGCCAATGGTGGTGCTTAACACCTTGTTTGGCGGTTACTTCGGCTCCCGACTTATGAGCAATATCCGTGAGGATAAAGGATTTACCTATGGTATCTACAGTTCACTTGGGCCTGAGGTGAATGGCGGTTCTTTAGTCGTTCACACAGAAACAGGAAGAGATGTTACAGAAGCAGCAGTAACGGAGATATATAAGGAAATGGAATTGCTTTGTAATGAGCCTGCAGATGAAGAAGAACTGCTATTGGTGAAGAACTACCTGTTGGGTGGTATTCTTGGCGATCTTGATGGTCCGTTCTCTATATTGCAGCGTTGGCGCACATTAATACTCAACGGCTTCACAGAAGAGCAGTTCAATAACAATATCAATATCTATAAAAACATTACCGCAGAAGAGCTACAGGCATTAGCTAAAAAGTATTTTGTGAAAGATGAGTTTTATGAGATAGTGGTTATCTAAAAGAAGCACAATATATTCCATGTATAAGGGGCAGTACAGCAATGTATTTGCCCCTTGTTTGTAATTGTGGTAATCTGAAACAATTAAAAACCGATATTCAATATCACAACGAGCAGAGAGAATATTTTCAGATAACAGTTGTTGTGTTGTTTATAGTAAATGAACAGGCCCGATTTTGTTTAGTACGGAAACAAGTATACTATACAAAGAGCACCAAAATTCTTCATTGGGTGCTACGGGAATGTCGTGAAGTAGATTTATTTTTTGGGAAAACGAAAAACGTTCATTATTTTTGACTTGTTCATGATTCATGAACAAGTCAAAAATAATGAACATGGAAACGAAAGACATTGTTAAAACAGCAGGTGCTATGTTGAGCAAAGCAAGTGGGCTGAGTATAAGGCAATTGGTCAATGATGCACATGTAGTAGCAGAATATGATGAACAAACAGAGAGTGACTGCGTTGTGGAAATACAACGGGGTAAGTATAAAGAACTGTTTTTTACAGATGTTAGAAACGAGCTGAGGGCAATAAATCTGCCCAAAATACTTGACAAATTTGCCAAAGGGAAATATGGCTATAACAAACAAAGCAGATTGTTGATATGTCAATACATACCTGCTCCTATAAAAGCAGAACTGAAAAAACAACAAATTAATTACCTTGAAGCGAGTGGGAATTGTTTTATTCAGCGTGATAATTTCTTTTTGTACATAAGTGACCAAAAGGTAACGCAAGCCAGAGTCACAGATAAAAATAAAGTTTGGAATGCCACCGGTATCAAATTCATTTTAGCATTATTGACAGATAAAGATTTGTTAGCACTACCCTACAGGAGTATTGCAGCCAAAGCAGGTGTGGCATTGGGCAACATTGGTACTTTTATAACTGAGTTAAAGAAGGAAGGATTTCTTGAAGAGGGGCAGAAGAAGAATATGTTTCTGCTTAATAATAAAAAAGAGTTGATAAATAGGTGGGTAGAACTATATGCGACAATATTAAGACCCCGATTGAGAATAGGAACGTATCGTTGTGCACCTCACCAAAATTGGGAAAATAACTGGCAACAGATTTTAGAAACGGTCAATAAAAAAGAGGGTAATATAATATTTGTCGGAGGGGAACCCGCCGGAAGTGAGTTGACAGGTCAGTTAGTGCCGGAGCAGTTCATATTATATACAAATAGACCCGAGATAGAAATCATTAAATTATTAAAGTTAATACCTGACCCTACAGGAAATATTGAACTTTTGGAGGCGTTTTGGCACGATGAGCTAAATACTGCTCATGCAAAACGAG
>CANGMZ010000205.1 GCA_947454715.1 Chitinophagaceae bacterium | reverse complement strand
CGTATATTTGAAACTCATTATTCCCCTCTCTTTCGATGAATAAAAGTAGAAAAATAGTAGCATTTACCGCTATAGTCTTTTTTTTAACTGTAATTGCAGGTCTCACACGTGCGTTTGCGCAGGTAGAAGACGATGAGAATGGTAACAAAAGAATATTTTCTGTAGGTGTTATCGGTGGTGCTAACTTCTGTCAGGTCGATGGTGATAATTTTGCGGGCTACTACAAAGCAGGGTTGAATTTTGGTGGCATAGCGTACGCTAAGGTGAGAAAAAATACGGCACTCAGTTTTGAAATACTCTACAGCCAAAAGGGCGCTCAGAGTAAATTAGGTCGCTTTGGCAACCTCGATAGCAATCTATACATCAATAAATACGGCACTAACTTGGTTTATGCCGAGGTTCCTGTCATGATCAATTTTTTTGATCAGCACCGTAGTCATGCGGGTATCGGTTTAGCTTATGGCAGACTGATCAGCAGTTCTGAATCAGTGAATACTACGCCCGTCAATAATATTGATTTTACTAAGTATCCGTTCAAAAAAAGTGATTATCAACTTATAGCCGGAGCGCAGTTACATTTGGTAAAAGGGTTGTTCCTCAACCTTAGGTTTCAGTATTCTTTGGTGCCTATCAGAACTACAATACCTCCAAACATATCTCGCGCCTCACAATATAATAACATCTGGACCGTTCGGTTGATGTATTTGTTTATCTAATTGTTTATATCTGTAATATCATGCGTGCTGCAACCGGAAACCTGAAATTGTTCGTTTTGCTGTTCATTCTATTTGCTGTGGCTGCACAAATGGCGCACGCTCAGGAGGAATATGCAATGTATGAAAACAGAACCTTCTATGGCGGACTGATAGCCGGCATGAACCTAACTCAAGTTGATGGTGACAATTTTGCCGGTTATGCTAAAAAAGGGTTGAATGTTGGCGGGGTGGTATTTATAAAAATGGACGAACATGTAGCTGCGAGCATGGAAGTACTTTATTCTCAAAAAGGGAGCAAATCGAAAGAACCTCAACTATTGGCAGCAGGATATTATATAAATACGTATGGAGTGACACTCAATTATGGCGAAATTCCTGTTATGATTAATTATTTCGATGACCATAAAAATCACTTTGGTGGAGGTTTCTCTTATTCTCGTTTAGGAAGTTCTAAAGAATACATTACCACTACGCCCCCTCCTGCAACTCCTTTCAGGGAACAAGATTATCCATTTAAAAAAAGTGATATAAATCTGCTTTTAGGCGGTAGCCTACATGTATACAAAGGGTTTTTCCTCAATTTAAGATTTCAATATTCCTTATTGTCCATTAGAAATAATGTTCCCAACATTACCCGTGGTGCCCAATTCAATAACTTGTGGACTATCAGGGTTATGTATCTTTTCATGAAATAATTGTCTGATTATCAATATTTAAACTACTAATTTGCTTAGGTTTTATCAATAAACTTTAGCAATTATTACCTATCATGAGATTTCGTGAGTAACTTGCAATATATGTTTTCGAGGTTTTTTAAGAGAGAGAAAAGTGAAAAGGAAAAATATAATGATCTTCCAATACCAGAAGATGCAGATTTTTCATTCTTAGGCGCAGATATGCATTCGCATTTTGTGCCCGGCATAGATGATGGGGCCAAAACTATTGAGGACAGCCTCGTTTTATTGCGCGCAATGGAGCAAATGGGCTATAAGACCGTAATCACCACTCCGCACATAATGATTGATTTTTACCCCAATACTCGGGAAAAAATAACCAACGGATTGGAGATATTGCGCACAGCAGCAAAGGAGAATGATATCAAACTAACCATAAATGCAGCAGCGGAATATTACATAGATGAATATTTTGCGGAACTCGTAAATAAAGAGCCACTGCTTACAGTGCACAAAAATGAGGTTTTAGTTGAGTTCTCTATGATGTATGAGCCTCCTATGCTCAATAGCGTTTTATTTAATATGCAAACAAGCGGTTACCGCCCTATTTTAGCTCACCCTGAAAGATATACATCACTACATAACAATTTTGATAAATTTATGGAGCTAAAAGACAGAGGTTGTCTGCTGCAGCTCAATTTGCTGTCATTGACAGGTTATTATGGTGGAAATGTAATGAATACAGCAAATAAATTGTTGGAAAAAGGCATGTATGACTATTGTGGAACGGACATGCATCATGAAAAACATGCGGAAGCCGTAAAAAACATTTTGCAGACAAGGCTTTATACATTATTGGTCAATTATCCTTTTTTGAATTCTAAATTATGTTTGTAGTTCCTGTTTGATAATGCAGATAGGAAAGTATATTTTTGCGAGGAATGCATGTAGATTGGTAACAGTCTGCTCTGTTTATTTTTTAAAAACTAATAATGGAAAATACCCCTTTTAGTATTGCAGTCATCGGGCTTGGTTATGTAGGTTTACCTCTTGCGGTAGAATTTAGTAAATATTATCCTGTAGTTGGTTTTGATATTAACAAACGGAGAGTTGGTGAATTAAATGATTGTCAGGATATTACGCTTGAAGTGGATTCACCCTTGTTACAGCAGGTTACTGTAAAAAATGTACCTCAAGTTGGCGAGAAGGGATTATTGTGTTCATTCAACATTGACGATATTAAATCATGTAATGTATTTATTATCACTGTTCCTACCCCTGTAGACAAAAATAACAGACCAGATTTAACGCCACTTTATAAAGCGAGTGAAACAGTAGGTAAGATTCTAAAAAAAGGAGATTACGTAATCTATGAGTCTACTGTGTACCCGGGTGTTACCGAAGATGAATGTGTACCTGTATTGGAAAAAATATCAGGGTTGAAATTCAATTCTGATTTCTTTTGTGGTTATTCACCAGAAAGAATCAATCCGGGAGATAAATTGCATACAGTTGCTAAGATCAGAAAAGTAACTTCTGGTTCAACGCCTGAAGCAGCTGAGACTGTAGATGCGCTTTATCGTTCTATAATTACAGCCGGAACCTTTAAAGCATCAAGTATTAAAGTTGCGGAAGCAGCAAAAGTTATTGAGAATTCACAACGTGACATTAACATTGCATTCGTTAATGAATTGGCGAAAATATTTAATAAATTAGGTATTGATACTCATGATGTTCTTGAGGCATCGGGTACAAAATGGAACTTCATGCCGTTCAAACCAGGGTTGGTTGGCGGTCACTGTATTGGTGTAGACCCATACTACCTTGCACAAAAAGCTCAGGAAGTTGGCTATCACCCTGAAATTATTCTTGCAGGAAGAAGACTAAATGATGGCATGGGAGCTTATATAGCCAATGAATTTGTAAAGCAGATGATAAAAAATGATATCACTGTAAAAGGGGCAAATGTACTTGTGTTAGGTATTACATTCAAAGAAAACTGTACTGATGTACGCAATACAAAAGTTATTGATATTATTAGTGAATTGAAATCTTACGATATTGATGTAACCGTATACGATCCATGGGCTAAGCCAGAGGATGTTGCACACGAATATGGTATAACTACAACAAATACATTACCTGCTGATATTTCGTTCGATTCTCTTATGTTAGCTGTTTCTCATAAAGAATTTTTAGATACAGATTGGCGCAAAATAGTAAAGCCTAGTGGTGTAATTTATGATGTAAAGGGCTGCTTGAATAATGCAATGGTGACGGCACGACTGTAGATATATATATAAATGATATTTTTTGATTGTAATTTTATTTTCAACTATTTTTGAACAAACTACCTATAATGTTTAGATTTTCGAAACAAAGCCTTATTGGCTTTTTGTTTGCGTCCATGTTTATAATTTGGGGATTTAGTTCATGTGTTACTCCTAAAAGAGTAATATATTTTAATGATATTAAGGATTCATCTCAGGTAAATAAGCCATACACTATTGAGAATGTAACTAAGTATGTTACTCCTGTTATTCAGAGTAATGATATCCTT
>CANGMZ010000204.1 GCA_947454715.1 Chitinophagaceae bacterium | reverse complement strand
CTTGTCAATCAGTTAAGTTTAAGTTGGGGTGTTCAGGCGTTTTACTATAATAAAGAGGAAAGTGTTGATGAGATCATCAATGATCAAATCTGCTTCCTGAAAGAAAAAGGACTGTTATCTGCCGGTGATGTTGTTGTTAACACAGGTAGTACTCCCGTTCAGGAACACCTGCCAACTAACATGCTCAAAATCACTAAGGTGATTTAATGATAACTGTTTGTAAGTAAATTAAGTACTGGAAACTCCCCGTTATTCGGGGAGTTTTATTTTGTCATAGTTTTGCGGAGATAAAAAATATTTGCCTGTGCGTTTACAATTCATGCTATTCTTAGTTTTTGCGCTGTTCACTACGTCTCTTTGTAAGGGACAGGAACTATCTTTTAGAGACACAATAAAAGAATATAATATGCAGCGCATCATCATCAATGTAAAGGGGATGCAGGTGCTAGGTAGCTGGGGTATAGCAAACATGGCTGTAGGTGGGGTAGGGTATTTTGCCGCTAAGAACGATGAGTGGAAATACTTTCATGAGATGAATGCTGCCTTTGGCTTTGTCAATACTGGTATTGCCACTTATGGTATGCTTCAGGCACGCAGGCAGGCAATGGCTAAGCTCGATATGAATAAGGCATACATAGATTATAAGCGCGACAAGAAAATATTAATTGTCAGTATTGGCTTAGATGCGGCCTACATGGGTGTTGGCTACGCTTTATTGCAAAAAGGCGAGAAAGATCACAGCAACCCCAACTTATACAAAGGGTTTGGACGTAGCTTAATGTTACAGGGGGCTTTCTTATTGATGTTTGATAACTTCATGCTCATAGCCCATCAAAAGTATAGTGGCCGTTGGGCCACTATACTAGATGAAATGAGATTTACTGGTAACGGTCTTAGTTATACGCATACTTTTTAAGCCTGTGCTTGTGCGGCTAATTCCAGTTTTGATAAGTCTATGTTGGCAAGTTGACCGCAAGCGGCATCTATATCCTTACCCCTGCTTTTTCTGAGGTGTGCATTAACCCTGTGTTCATTCAGGTACTTCATGAATGCAGCGGTCTTCTCCTCATCTGGTTTTTCAAATCTTGTGCCTTCTATAGGGTTGTATTCTATAATGTTCACCAAGTCAGCCGGCACCTGACGATATATTTTTATCAACTCATCTGCATCCTTCTGTGAGTCATTGAAGTCTTTGAAAAGGATGTATTCAAACGTTACCTTACTGCCGGTGCAGCTATAAAAATAGTTCAATGCTTCTATGAGCGTTTTAAGATTGTTGGTTTCATTTATAGCCATGATCTCATTGCGCTTTCTGTCATTACATGCATGTAGCGATAAAGCCAGCTTAAAGCGCACTTTATCATCACCTAGTTTTCTGATCATTTTCGCAACACCTGCAGTAGATACTGTTATTCTGCGTGGGCTCATGCCCAGTCCGTCAGGCGATGTGATACGCTCTATTGATTTGAGTACATTGTTATAGTTGAGCAATGGTTCACCCATACCCATAAAAACGATGTTCGTTAAGGGCTTACCATGGTGCTTGATTGCTATATCGTTCAGTAGGGTCACTTCATCTACTATCTCATCAAAATCCAAGTTTCTTTTACGGTCCATAGTTCCAGTAGCACAAAACTTGCAAGATAGAGAGCAGCCCACCTGCGATGATACACACGCAGTTAAACGCTTGTCTCCGGGTATCAACACACTCTCTACAAAATAGTTATCATGCAGTTGCAAACGGTTTTTAATGGTTCCGTCACTGCTATATTGGCTATGGTTCGTCTTTACTTTTGGTATTGTAAATTCAGCGGTCAATTTCTCGCGCAATGCCTTCGGCAGATTGCTCATATCATTAATGTCGCCCGATGATTTTTGCCATATCCACTCATACACTTGCTTTGCCCTATACTTTGGTTCGCCAAGCTTTGCCATCATTTCTTCCAGTTCAGCAAGGCTGCTGTCACGCAAATTCTTCATGCTGCAAAGATAGGTTATATATTATTTGATATGCCTTATGTGTTATTCCGCTCAATATGTTGCCGCGATTTTACAGCTACACAATGGTGGTTTTATAATTTATTTATGATTTCTGGCGTTTCGCTATCCTTTGAGTAATGCCCTGATAGCTGCATACACTTGTTCTGCTTCTGTTTTGGTGATACAATATGGCGGAATAAAGTACAGTACATTCCCAAGTGGTCGCAATATAATATTACGCTTTATAAAGAACTCTGCCAGTGGTTCTGCTGCATTGTTCAGATACCCTGTGCTTTCACCTGTTTTTATATCAAAGGCAAGTATCGTTCCGGTATGTCTTACGTTTTCTATGTTATCATACCCGGTCAGCTCTTGAGCAAATGCTGCTTGCCATGCAGATAGGTCCTTGATTTGCAGCATTGTTTCCGTTCGCTCCATAATATCGAGGCTGGCTATTGCCGCAGCACAGATGGTTGGGTTGCCGGTATAGGAGTGGCCGTGAAAGAATGTTTTCATCTTGTCATTGCTGATAAATGCATCAAAGATAAATTGCTTGCAGGCAGTAGCCCCTAGCGGGAAAAATCCACCCGTTATTCCCTTAGACATACAGATGATATCCGGCTTGTCATTCAGGTAGTCTGTCGCAAAGAACTTCCCCGTTCTTCCAAACCCGGTCATTACTTCGTCAGCAATGGTGAGGCAATTATATTTTCTACACAGGTCTATCAGCAATTGCAGGTGCTCCGGTGCATACATCAACATACCTGATGCGCCCAGCACTAATGGCTCAAAAATAAAGCAGGAAATATCTTCATTTTGAAGGTGTTGCTCCATTTCCTGCAATAGTGCGTCTATATTATCTTTATGAGGAGTGTCGATAGAGATTACATCAAATAACAATGGCTCAAATGGCTTGTTGAAGGCATTCCTGGCAGCTACAGACATGCCGCCGAATGTGTCACCATGATATGCCTCTTTAAAGGCAATTACCTTGCTCTTGGGTGTGCCTTTGTTCGACCAGTATTGAAATGTCATTTTCAGTGCCACCTCCACCGAAGTAGATCCATTATCCGAAAAAAATACTTTGTCAAATGCAGGTAGGTGTTCTAATAATCTTGTTGCAAGCGCTATCCCCGGTTTATGGGTAAATGCAGCAAATATGGAGTGCTCCAGTTGTTGTAACTGCTTGGTTACTGCACTGATAATGTATGGGTTACAGTGCCCATGTAGGTTTACCCACCACGATGAGATGCCATCTATATACTTGTTGCCATCAACATCAATAAAGCAGGCACCTTCTCCTCGCTCTATGATTATATTTTCCGGTGCATAGCTTACTTGTGTGAACGGATGCCAAACATGTTCTTTATCTGCACTTATCCATTGGGCTTTATCGTTCATGCGCTTAGTTATTATAGAAATGCCGGGCGAATTTTCTTAGCATAGTGGTCTACCATTACTTTGTCAATCACATCTTCCTCATTAATATGTCCCAGAAGCTTATAGCCGGTATGCTTTAAGATAGTATCTTCTGTTCCTTCTATTTCTTCTCCGTTGAAAATGATGCCTTTCACCTTCACATTATACTGTTTCAGTACCAATGCTGCAGATAGGGTGTGGTTGATGCTACCCAGATAATGGCGACTAACCAATACCACTTCAGCATCCAGTTTTTTTATAAGGTCTACAACAAATGCTGTGTCATTGAGTGGCACTAATAGTCCTCCCGCACCTTCTATAATAAGTGTGTTTTCTGTTTCAGGTAGTTTGCACTCATCAAGGTCTATCGTTACACCGTCTCTTGCCGCCGACACATGTGGCGACATAGGTATAGACAGTCTGTATCTTTCCAGGTGAAATACCGAGGTTTTGTTACTCACCAATGCTTTCACCTTCATAGTGTCCGTATGGTTAAGGTCTCCTGCCTGTATCGGTTTCCAGTAGTCTGCTTTAAGTGCTTCGGTAAGTATTGCTGATAT
>CANGMZ010000203.1 GCA_947454715.1 Chitinophagaceae bacterium | reverse complement strand
TATTGCGGTTCCTGCAAATGGTACAATATTCCTTCATGACAAACTGCTGAATAAGTATGTTGAGCTTCTTGCTGGTACAGAATATAGATTCTCAATTACTGCTGATAAGGCAACACAGGGTGAGAATCGTTTTGAGTTGAGTATGAAACTTTCTGAAGTTGTTTCTGCAACTAACTTACAAGTTGAAATGACTCCTAACCCTGCGGTTGATAATGTTACTGTTTCGTTTACTTCTGGCAAAAAAGATAATGTTTCTATTCGTGTGATGGACATGTCTGGTGTTACAGTATACACACAGAACTTAGGTACTAAGCAGAAAGGTTCAGTAGTTGTTCCGATGACATCTTTGGCTTCTGGAATTTATATGGTTGAGCTGACTTCAGGTGATCAGAAATCTGTTCAGAGGTTAGTGAAAGAATAAGTTATCATCGTTTTATACAACTAAAAAAGGACACCAATTTGGTGTCCTTTTTTAGTTGTATAAATTGCCTCGTCCTGAAGTAAGTTGCACTAATGTGTTATCTATCGATGTGGGAAAGCCACATTCTGTGTTGTTTCAGAGAATTCCACAAATCCATTATTAGCATCCACAAACAATATTATACACAGTAATAGCATAGGCGAAATATGTGGTCATTGTGCAAACTTATAAAGTCAGCTATTGTTGGGTTTGCGCATTATAATAACCGTGCCAATATTCAGTGTTTTGACCTTGTTCGCAACAATCTAATATTTGCATTCTGCTTTCTACTGAGTCAACAACTTTATTAGCTGTTCATTTATATGCTTTTATATGATAAACGCATAGCTTCTTTTGAAGTATCATGCATTAACAGTGTTTGTTAAATTCTTAAAATAAATGAAACATTTTTTTTGTTTTAAGTAAATCAATTGCTTTATAAATATTTTTTATTTTCAATAAGACGGGGGTTTTTCATGTCATTTTGATATAGTTATGGCTATTTTTTTAATTAAAAATATTTTCATTTTTGTTGATAAAATACTGATTTGCAACTATTTATAGTAGTATTTATATGTAAACAATGCCGAAAGTCAATGATATTGCTTTTTATTAATAATATTTATCCTGAGTTAATAATTTCTATGTGAAAATTTGGTTATTAATTTACTATTACATAATTTGGAGAATAAATTCTACAACAGTGGTTTTTGTTGTTAAATTTTTATGAAGAAATGTACCTCCAACTATTAAAAATTTGGTTATGAAAAGAATCTACCTCTTGCTCGTTTTGGTTTGTTTAAGTGTATTGTCAAAGGGACAAACCACAGTCTTTATTGATGCATTCAATAGAGCAGCACTAACCACGGGAGCTCCTGCAACGTATACTACTGCAACCAGAGGTGGTGTGGGGTCGGCGGCAATAGCTTCTTCAACTCAGTTAGCAATAACAAGTGTGGCAACACAAGGTAGTACATGGATTACCGCTCCATTGTCAACACTAGCTGCGCCATATACGGCAACATTGTCTTCAAATGCCGCACCGGTGACGTGGACCTTTAATATGCAGACTAATATTGCTATTACGGGTCTCACAGCTGCAAACTATGGTTTGGCTACAGTATTGTGTGGTACCAATGCTACAGTTTATTCAGCGGGTAATGGTTATGCGGTAAAGATGAATGCAGCTGGAACAGTGTCGCTAATCTACTACACTACAGGTTTAAATGGTACAGTAACAACGCTGGCAACAACAACTGTTACTCCATCAGCTGTAACAAACTGGTTAAGTATTAAAGTGGTGTACAACCCTAATGGTAATGCATGGTCAATTGTTTCTCGTGATGATGGGGCTTCAGCTGCAGACCCTGCTGCGGGAAGTTATGGAACCGCAGCCACTGCAACAGATGCAACATATACTTCTACTGCAATGAGCGTTTTTGGTTTCTTCTATAATTACAAAGCAGTAGCAAGCAAAATTGGCCAATTTGATAATTTTAAAGTAGTAGTAGATCCTTGTGTTACAGTTACTCCGATAACAATGGCTTTTGGAAATGTAACAACAGGTACTTCAACAACATTAGCAGCTACGGTTCAAGGGTATGGCCTCACAGGTGGTTCTGGTAACGTTACTGTTTCTGCTCCTACTGGTTACACTGTAGCAAATGGCGCAGGTGCATTTGGAAGTACTTGTACTATTGCTTACTCCGGAACTACCTTTACTGCAACAACTGTAAATGTTAAGTTTTCGCCGGTTTCTGCAATAGCATATTCAGGCTCTGTTTCTTTGAGTGGTGCCGGTATACCTGCAACTCCTTTTGCTGCTGAAAGTATTGCAGTTTCTGGTTTGGGTGTCAATGCTTGCTCCGGTACGCCTACTGCAGGTACAGCCACCGCAGCTGGTTCGGGTACTTGTTCAGGATTTACCTATACTTTGTCGCTTACAGGTTCAACTGTTGCATCAGGGCTTACTTATCAGTGGCAGAGTTCTACAACAAGTCCTTCATCAGGATTCAGTAATATATCAGGAGCTACAAATAATACTTATGCAGCAACAGGAAGTGTTACAACTTATTACCAATGCATAGTTACATGTACTGCATCAGGATTGAGTGCCACATCGTCTTCAGTATCATGTTCTGTTACGCCTTGTATTAATATGCCAACAAGTGGAACAAGTACAACAAGTACATGTAATGCAACTTTTTATTCTAGTAATGGTGCGACTGGTTCTTACTCAAACAGTGAAAGTGGTATTTACACTATTTACCCAGGTACACCGGGAAGTTTAGTAAGAGTAACTTTCTCTGCATTCACAGTAGAGACATGTTGCGATAATTTGAAAATTTATAATGGTAATAGTACTGGTGCTACACTGCTTGGAACATACACCGCATCTCCGGGTACTATTACATCATCTGCCGCAGATGGTTCTTTGACTTTTCAGTTTTCTTCTGATGGTTCTGTAACTTATGCCGGTTGGACAGCATCAATAACCTGTGTCCCTGGTCCACCAACAGTGACAGCTACACCTACTTCACTAGCCTTTGGATCTGTAACAACCGGTACCAGTTCTACATTGCAAACGTTTGCTTTGAATGGTTACAATCTAACTTCAGGTAGTTCTTTGACTATCTCAGCTCCTGCTAATTTTCAGGTGAATAATGGTACATCATGGGTGTCATCATTTAACTATACCTATTCAGGTACATCTATATCTGCATATTCAGTTCCTGTTAGGTTTAATCCTACAGCTGTTATTGCCTACTCTGCTCCACTTACGATATCCGGTGGTGGTTTAGCTTCATCTTATACCGTTACATTAACCGGTACAGGATCTAACCCTTGCTCAGGAACCCCAACTGCCGGAACCGCTGTTTCATCAGGCGTTTCAGCATGTACATCTTATGCTACAACAATATCTTTAACCGGTGCAACAACTGCATCAGGTGTTACATATCAGTGGCAGTCGTCTCCGAATAATACCACTTGGAGTAATATTTCCGGTGCAACGAACACCACTTATTCAACTACCATAACAACCTCTGCGAGCATTTACTTCCGAGCAGTATTAACTTGTACTGTGTCTGGTCTTACTGGTAATTCTACATCTGTATTATGCACTGCTGCGCCAAATTGTATCAATATGCCTACATCCGGCACGGGTTCTACCACAACATGTAATGCAAACTTTTATTCAAGTAATGGTGCTACAGGTGTATATTCAAATAGTGAAAGTGGAATATATACCTTCTATCCTGCAACAGCAGGTGCAAAGGTTCAGGTGACGTTCAGTGCGTTTACAATTGAAACTTGTTGCGATAATCTAAAAATTTACAATGGCAATAGTACCGGTGCAACATTATTAGGCACTTATACTGCATCACCGGGTACTATTACCTCTACTGCGGCAGATGGTTCTTTGACCTTCCAGTTTACTTCTGATGCCTCAGTTACCTATGCAGGTTGGTCAGCAACAATTTCTTGCTACACGCCGCCGCCTTCAATAACACCATCACCAACAACATTAAATTTTGGCTCGATAAGCTCAGGT
>CANGMZ010000202.1 GCA_947454715.1 Chitinophagaceae bacterium | reverse complement strand
CATTAAGATCAGAAAGGGGGCCTATGATTCTATGAAGAAGATGGTGGAAAAAGCGGGAAATATTTTTCCGGAAAGCACCACAGAAGAAGTAAAGAACATATCAAGTAATGGAGGAACACCACTGGTGGTTATAGAAAATAATGTCGTCCTTGGAGTTATTGAATTGCAAGACATAATCAAGACCGGAATATTTGAGCGTTTTGAACGCTTGAGAATGATGGGTGTTAAAACTGTAATGGTCACTGGCGATAATCCATTAACAGCTAAATATATAGCTGAAAAAGCAGGGGTTGACGATTATATAGCGGAAGCAAAGCCAGAGGATAAAATGGCCTATATAAGGAATGAGCAATCTGCTGGGAAATTGGTAGCAATGATGGGAGATGGCACTAACGATGCACCGGCATTAGCGCAGGCAGATGTGGGTGTTGCAATGAACAGTGGTACTGCTGCAGCTAAAGAAGCGGGTAATATGGTTGATCTGGATAATGACCCTACCAAATTGATTGAAATTGTTGAGATTGGTAAGCAATTGTTGATGACCAGAGGTACATTAACCACATTTTCTATAGCCAATGACGTTGCAAAGTATTTCGCTATTGTACCTGCTCTTTTTATTGCGTCGATACCAGCTCTGCAGAGAATTAATATTATGAATCTTCATAGCCCATCAAGTGCAATTTTATCAGCAATAATTTTTAACGCTATCATCATCCCAATGCTTATTCCGCTTGCATTAAAAGGGGTGGCTTATAAACCAATTGGTGCTAGTGCATTATTAAGAAGGAACCTGTTGATTTATGGATTGGGTGGGGTAGTTATTCCATTCTTTGGTATAAAACTAATTGATGTACTGGTTGCATTTTTTATGTAATATTTATTGGATTTATAAAAAATAAGAAAATGAAAAAAGAAATATTGCCCTCACTGGTTTTAACTGTTGCTAGTATGATACTGCTTTGTGTGGTTTATCCGGGCATTATTTGGGCAATTGCCCAATTGTCACCCAACAAAGGAGATGGATATGTAATAAAGGATGTAAAGGGTAAATACTATTATGAAAATATTGGTCAAAATTTTACTGATGACAAATATTTCTGGTCACGACCATCTGCGGTAAATTACAATGCGAATGGATCTGGAGGAAGTAATAAAGGACCTGATAATCCCGATTATCTTATTCTGGTTAAAGGACGAATTGATTCCTTTATGGTGCATAACCCTGACGTAAATAAAGCCAATATACCAGCTGACATGGTTACGGCAAGTGGTAGTGGACTAGATCCGCATATTAGTATGCAAGGGGCAGAAATTCAGGCAACAAGGATTGCAAAAGTTCGTAGTATTGATAAGGGGAAAATTGAGGCCCTTATAAAGAGCCATCTCGAAAAGCCAATGTATGGTATGGGCCCTGAAAGAATTAATGTACTTAAACTGAATTTAGATTTAGATAACATAAAATAAATAATTAGTATTCTGCTGCCGTTTTAAATCTAGAATTGAATAAATAACAATTCAAGCTAGTGCAAAATGGAACGGAGTTTTGATGGTGAAATTTTAAACAAATAGGTGGATAATTATTTTATATGAAAAGAACAAGAATTACAATCATGGCGTTAACTGCCATGATATGTGTACAACAGACTAAGGCACAAACTGTTGTCGAGTCCTCACTAAAGAAAGTTAGGGAAATAAAATCCCAAGTTCCTTTTGAGGGAATAGATCAGACCTGGTATAATGGTGGAGATCGAAGAGATTCCTCAGTATTGTCAGGCAAGTATGTAACCTGGAATGTGATGTTAGATGCGAATGTTAATCACTCATTTAACGATCCGATAGATCATACTGTTGTAGGGTCAACTGCTATGGCTCGTACAGATGAAATTGAAGTGTCTTGTGCAGCAATTGGTGGGGATTTTGTATATGGCAATGCACATGCTAGAATAATGACCCAATTTGGTACTCGTTCTACTGTAATTCCAAGAAATGACTATAGTATATATAGGGGACAATATAATCTTGGGGATGTATATCGTTATATCAGTGAAGCTTATGCAGGTTATCATTTTGATGTACTACATGGTATCAATGTTGATGAAGGGATGTTTATGTCTTATGTAGGTCTCAATTCATACTATCAGGTCGAAAACTGGGAATATCAGGCTTCTTTTACTTCTGATAATACACCATGGTTTTTTAACGGAATACGAACTCAGATTTTCCCTACCAACCATTTGAAAATTGAAGCTTGGATAATAAACGGATGGCAGAGCTATGGTATGTTTAATCAACTACCAGGAGTAGGTGGAAACATAACTTGGATACCTAATTCAAATATGAAATTATTAACTAACGATTATTATGGTACTGATGCTGCAGGTATTATAGCTCGTCATAGATTTCACTCAGATAATAGTTTCCTTTGGAGATATTATCATAAACCGAAAAGTTCAAAAGGTGTAACACAGATGGCATTGTCAGCAACTGCAGATATTGGTTATGAAAAAGGTGGTGGTGTAAATGGTTTTAAAGATGATATAGGTGGTAAAGGGCCGGCGCAATATTTTGCGAGTGCAATGATTTACAATCGTATGTGGTTTGGAAAAGGCAAATGGGCATGGTGTTTAGGAGGTGGTTATATGAAGAACCCGGGGCGCTATCTTGTTTTATACCCAACTGGTGATGCTAGTCCATTACCTAATCAATACAATCCCACACAAACAGCAGGTACACATCCTTATAGTGCCAATCCAGGTGATCAGTTTAGTGGTTGGGATGCATCAACCAATATCAGTTGGATGCCAAATCAAAGTATAGAGTTTCGATTGGAATATGTTCATAGAGAAGCTGACAATCCATATTGGGCAGGAAAAGGAGGGGTCACATCTCCAACTGGATACACAACTACGCCAGTGCCATCTATAGGTTGGGCGCCTGATCTGGTTAAGTCTGAAGACCGCATAATATTGGCACTTCTATTCCGATTGTAATTGTAAATCATTTTTTATGATTGTGTATTTTGGAAACAATAGAAATAATTAGGTGATACTATTCTTTAGAGAAGTATCACCTCATTGTTATTTCACAGATTCGTTGTTAGATAATGTTGACTTTGAAATAAGTATCATCGATGAATGAGGAAGAATTAAAAGCAAAACGTGTAAATCAGTTTTTAGCACTAAATCAAAAAAGTACTCGGGGTAGGCTAAAAATTTATATTGGCATGAGTGCAGGCGTAGGTAAAACCTACCGAATGCTGCTGGAAGCGCACAGCCTGCTTAAGAACCACGTAAATATAAAGGTTGGATATGTTGAAACTCATAAAAGAGAAGAAACAGAAGCACTCGTAAATGGATTGCCAATTATTCCTCGCAGGGAACTGTTTTATAGAGGAAAAAAATTAGAAGAACTGGATGTTCAAGCTATTTTGTTGCTACATCCTGAAGTTGTTATTGTTGATGAATTGGCTCATACTAATATTCCTGGTAGTAAAAATCAGAAACGTTGGCAAGACATATTAGATATACTTGATGCGGGTATTGATGTTATTACTGCAATAAATATTCAGCATATAGAGAGTATCAATGAAGATGTTAAAGTAATAACTGGTTTAGAGGTCAAAGAAAGGGTGCCAGATAAAATACTGCAATTAGCTGACGAGGTTGTAAACATCGATCTTACAGCCGATGAATTAATTACCAGACTTAAGGAAGGTAAAATTTATGATCATTCAAAAGTTCAGCAAGCACTCCAAAATTTTTTTCAGCCCGAAAAAATACTTCAGTTAAGGGAGTTGGCATTAAAAGAAGTAGCTGGTCAGGTTGAGCGGAAGGTAGATCATCAAATCGCTTCCAAGTCAACAACATTTCGTCATGAACGATTTCTTGCATGTATTTCATCTAATCATGATATTGCTCAAAAGATTATAAGGAAAACAGCCCGGCTTGCTTCTTATTACAATAGTCAATGGAGTGTTTTGTATGTTCAGACTTCTGATGAGTCAAATGATAAGATATCT
>CANGMZ010000201.1 GCA_947454715.1 Chitinophagaceae bacterium | reverse complement strand
GCCAAACATGCCATCATTCTTGCAAAAGCTAGTTTACCTAATTTAAAACCACTTGTTTCTGCATACGTAATTTCAGGATAGTAAAGTTGAGGTATAAATCCATTACTAATGGCAATTACTCCAGTGTCAACCGGAATATTCAATTTATGGAATTGAACGGCTTTCATTACGCCGGAAAGTATTTCATCGCTCATGCAAAATACGGCATCCGGTCTTTTTTTACCTTTGAACACTTTTACTGTTTTCTGATAGGCTTCTTCACTGGTCTTAGCCTCTGCTACAGTGATTTTACAACCAGGGCCCTTTTCGTATATTCTATTTAGAAATGCTTCTTTTCTGACGGATGATATAGACATGTTAATGTCGCCGAATATGGCAAGTATATCCTGTTTGTTTTTTGTCAGAATAGCATCCGCTGCCAGTATTGCAGCATCTTCATCAGCAACACAAACTTTATTGCATGAGGCATAAGTAGGCACTTTGTCAAAGAATATAACCGGTATACCGCTATCCTCGGCTTTCCGGAACTCTGCTAAATCGCCAGTTCCGGAAATAGTGGATACAAACAAGCCGGATACTCTGCTTTTTCTACATCGTTTAATATTTTCCTGCTCTTGCAGCGGGTCGTTTCCTGATTGTAATATGATTACAGAATAGCCATATCGACGTGCTTCTTCCTCAATTGCGGCGATGAAGTAATTGTAAAAATAATTTGATATTTCAGGTACAATTATCCCGAACTCCTTGCTGTTGTTGGTTTTCAGGCTTATCGCATAAGCATTGGGCTCATAGTCCATAACGTCAGCTAATTCCCGAACTTTTTTCTTAGTTTCAATGGAAATATCAGGATGATCTTTGAGTGCTCTGGAAACGGTTGCAATACTTAGGTTGAGCAGCTGTGAAAGTTGTTTGAGCGTTACCGGAGTCTTCATTTATTAAATAATTGTTACGAATATAGTAAATATTTTTCCACAGCAAACATTTGCGAAAACATTTGCGAAAACGTTTGCGCTTGGAGATGAGTGATTACACACTTTTTTGTAAAATATTATACAAAAATTTGGATATCAATTAACTACAAAAAGCATCCATATGAGAAGTGTTTTCTTTACTTTATGTTTTTTAGGCTTTTGCAGTGCTAACGCTCAACAAACTGTTGATATACGTGGTCGAGTAACTGACAACAAGCACATTCCATTGCCGGGTGTCACGATTATGAACCTGGGTGAGAATAAAGGCGTGATAACCACCGATAGCGGAACATTCGTTATTACGGTATTACAAGAAGGAAATGAAGCCAAGCTTCGTTATTCTTACACAGGTTTTGCTACTAAGGAGCAGGCTTATGATGTGAGCAAGGGCAATGTGAACAATGTAGAGGTAGTGATGAAGGAAGATGTTCTGTCACTGAGTGATGTTGTGGTAACAGGTGTTACTAATCCAAAATCAAAAATCACATCGAGTGTATCTATCAGCACATTAAAGCCAATGGATATTCAGAATACTGCGGCTAATACAACAGCAGAAATTTTCCGGTCTATTCCCGGCATCAAATCGGAAGCATCGGGCGGAGATGGTAATACTAATATTACTGTTCGTGGTATTCCAATTTCTTCAGGTGGTTCTAAGTATCTACAATTACAGGAAGATGGTTTGCCGGTATTGCAGTTTGGTGATATCGCTTTTGCTACCTCAGATCAGTTTCTGCGTGCAGATCAAACTATAGCACGTATAGAGGCAATTCGTGGTGGTTCTGCATCTACTTTGGCTTCAAATTCACCTGCAGGTATCATTAATTTTATAAGCAAAACCGGTGCTACTGAAGGTGGAAGTGTTTCTGTAAGTTCAGGTTTGAGTTACAATAATTTCCGTACAGACTTTAACTATGGTGCGTCTGTAGGTAATGGTCTTACTTACAATATCGGTGGTTTCTACCGTGTAGGAGAAGGCCCGAGAACAGCAGGTTATACTGCAAACAATGGTGGTCAGTTAAAAGCAAACCTAACAAAGCAGTTCAACAAAGGTTATGCTCGTGTATATTTTAAATATCTGAATGACCGTACTGCGCCATATTTCCCAATGCCGGTGAAGGTTACAGGAACAAATGATAATCCTAAGTACGAATCTTTACCTGGTTTTGATGCTCGTTATGGTGCTTTACAGAGCCCTTACTTATTGCATGATTTGGGTACCGGAGTAAATGGTGAAGTGAGAAATGCGAATGTAACAGATGGAATGCACCCTGTAACAAGTGCAATAGGTACTGAACTTGGTTTCGATTTGGGCAATGACTGGCATATTGAAGACAGAGCAAGATATGCGAATAACTCAGGTAGCTTTATTGGAGCATTCCCGGCAGCGGCAGGAACTACATCAGAAATGATGTCTACAATAGCAGGAGCTACCGGTTGGAATCTTGCAGGCGCATCACTTACAGATGCGGTTACAGGAAAGGCTTACACGAGTAGTAATGCAATGATATTGCACATGTTTGATGTTACCTTGAACAATTTCAACAATTTCGTTAACGATTTCAAGTTGAAGAAGAACTTTAGTAAGGGTAACATTACTTTCGGCTTGTATAAGTCATTGCAGAATATAGATATGTCTTGGAACTGGAATTCTTATCTTACAGATATGAGTGGTAATGGCCTGCACCCATTGAATATTGTTAATGCAGCAGGTCATCAAATGGACCGTAACGGACAATTTGCTTATGGAACTCCTGTTTGGGGTAATCTTGCGCGCAACTACAATACACAATACAATATTTCTGCTCCATATCTTTCAGGTTCTTATAATGTTTCAAAAGCACTGAGTGTAGATGCAAGTGCAAGATGGGATATAGGTAAAGTAACCGGCTCATATACAGGCGGTTCAAAAAGTGCAAAAGACATGAACGGTGACGGTATCATAGATAGCAGCGAAATGAAAGTTGAATCAGTAGATTACACAACTACTAAACCTGTAAATTATTTGTTTGACTATATCTCTTACTCTGTTGGTGCTAACTACCTGCTTTCTGAATCAAAAGCATTGTTTGCACGTTATAGCAGCGGTGGTGTTACTGCAGCAGACAGAGCATTGTTTACACCTGCTATTCAGGATGATGGTACTGCAAAAGGTATAGTTAGTAAGGTAGATCAGGCTGAGTTGGGCTATAAGAGCAACTATAAAAAGTTGGGTCTTTTTGTAACTGCATTCTACGCAAATATTAATGAATCTGCTGGTTATGAAGCAACAACACAGTCTATTATCAAAAACCACTACAAGTCATTGGGTCTTGAAATAGAAGCTGCCTACAGAATATCTAAGGCTTTCAGCGTAAAGGCAAGTGCTACATATACACATGCTGAATTGACTGATGGTGTTAACAAGGGTAATGCGCCAAGAAGACAAGCGCCATTTATCTACACCGCCCAAGCAAATTACAATTACAAAAAATTGTCTGCCGGTTTAACTGCAGTAGGTACTACTAAATCATACACACAGGATAACAATAAGTTGATCATGCCAGGTTATGTAATCATCAATCCTTATGTTAGTTACAACTTTGCAAAAGGTCTTGTATTCTCATTGTATGCTAATAACATTACCAACACATTAGGTTTTACAGAGTCTGAAGATGCCGCTATTGTGAATAATACAAGTAACATAGTACGTGCAAGATCAATAGTAGGTAGAACAGTATCTGGTACGCTTACTTTTAACTTCTAGTATTGTAAGTATAATAACAATCATCCGGAAAACAACCGAATATGAAGAATGTAAAACTCAGCTTTTGGAATATCATCAGCATGAACATCGGGTTCTTCGGTATTCAATATAGTTTTGGCCTGCAACAAACAAATATGACACCGATATATTCATATCTCGGTGCCAATCCGGAGCAAATACCATTACTTAACCTGGCAGGGCCAATGACAGGATTAATAGTACAACCAATAATAGGGGCGTTGAGTGATAAAACGGTCAGCAGGTTTGGAAGACGGCGCCCCTATTTTGTTATCGGTGCAATTATTTGCAGTTTGTGTTTATTGGCAATGCCTTTCAGTAGAGCATTATGGATGGCTGCCGGTTTACTGTGGATATTAGATGCTGC
>CANGMZ010000200.1 GCA_947454715.1 Chitinophagaceae bacterium | reverse complement strand
TTCCGAACAGAGAAGTTAAGCCCCCCATGGCCGATGGTACTGCACAACAATGCGGGAGAGTAGGTAGTCGCCATATTTATTCAATAACCCTTAGCATTAACTTGCTAAGGGTTATTTGCTTTTAAACATCACCCCCAGCAGTAGCGCAAAAAAATATTATCTTCCATTACCCAGCCGATATTCCACCAAATCTATACTTTCTAATAGCTTTAATCGATTGATTATCTTATATCTATTTGCTACTAATAATAGGCGTTAATAGGTGTGTGTTTGTACGTATTTTTAGCAATATTTTTTGTTAGAATGAAATACGATTTATGATTGATAATCTACTTTTTTGCAAAAATTGTCAAGGAGGCGGCAATAAGCTGTTTGAAATGACAAATGAAATTTATCGGGTTATCATTCGTGCTAAAAGCGAGTATGAGTTGTTTTCCGATATATGTAGAGTTGCTGTTCACACCGGTAAATATTCAGTTTGCTGGATTGGTGAGCCAGATCATGAAACGCAGCTAATGAATTATATTGTCAGTTATAATAGTAATGATGAGGACATTGAGGTACTGAATAATTATAGATTTAACGATGAAAGCCCGACAGGAAGGGTTTTAAGGAGTGGAACTTACTATTTGACTAATGATTTTAATACTGAACCCTGGAGTGAACAATTGAAAAAATATTTGTGGTCCAGGGGGTTTCAATCATATCTGACACTCCCAATAAAGAAGGGTGGTACTGTAAAATATACGTTGAATGTTTATTCTGATAACAAGTATATTTTTTCCCAAGACCAACTACAGTTTTTGGAGGGTATTTCTGATGATATTTCTTATGCTATAGATAATATTGAAAATCAAAGATTAAAGAATGAGACACAAAATAGACTCAATGAGCTTTCATCTTTTATTCACAGAGCAGAAAGTACAGCACATATTGGTAGCTGGAAAGTCAATTTTGAATCTCAGTTAGTAACATGTTCTGAGGGTGCTTGTAGGATTTATGGTTTTGATAAAAATTTAGGAACCTATTCTTATAATGACTGGTTGTCATTTATACATCCTGATGATCTTGAGGATGTTATAAAATCAGACGAAGAGGCACTGAAGACATTTAGTAATACCGAAAAAGTATTTAGAATTGTTAGACAAGATAATACTATCAGGCACGTAAATTCTGTTAACTATTTTGATTTGAACAGCGATGGTGTTGCGATTGGTATGTACGGCATTATTTATGACGTTACAGATATAAAGGAATCGGAAGATGCATTGCAGCAATCTGAATCAAATTTTAAGTTAATGATGGATCTTATCCCTCAATCTATATTTCTTAAAGATCTGGATGGGTATTTTATTTATGCCAATAAAAGTTATTGCGACTTGTATGGCATGAGTGTAAAAGACCTAAATTTTAAAAATTGGAGAGATATTCAGATAGCTGGTAATGATCCTAATCAATTTATAAAGGTTGATACTGCAGCCGTTGAAACAGGGAAAACTCAGCGACTACATGATTTTTTATTTATTGATTATCAGGGGAATGAGCGTGTTTTCGATATTATTAAGACGCCATTTTATATACCTGCAACTAAGCGTACTGCAATATTGGGTATACTCAATGATATAACAGAACAGAAAAAGGCAGATAAAGACAAGAATGATATACTCGATGATCTTATTCAACGTAATAGGAATCTTGAACAGTTCTCTTATATAATTTCTCACAATTTACGTTCGCCATTAGCAAATATTCTAGGTATTTCGAAAGCTCTAGATGCTGCAGATATTACTTCAGAAGATGCAAAATTGTTGATAGAAGGGTTGATGCTTTCTTCAGAAAAATTAGATTCTGTTATCAGAGATCTGAATAGTATTCTTCATATGAAGCATACAAATCTGGTCAAAGAGGATATTGATTTGGTTCAGCTGTTGTCAGATATAAAGCAAAGTATTTTTCTGGTTTTACAACGTGAACATGTTGTTATTAAAGACGATTTTAGTGAAATTTCGCATTTATTTTCTGTTAAGACTTATTTATATAGTATTTTTATAAACCTGATATCGAACAGCATAAAGTACAGGAGGAAAGATATTGATACCGTAATAGAAATTTGCTGTACAAGAAATAGTAGTGGTATTTTATTAAGCTTCAAGGATAATGGAACTGGAATTGATATGCAAAGGAATGGGGATAAAGTTTTCGGGCTATATAATAGGTTTCATCAATCGATTGAAGGAAATGGAGTAGGTTTATATATGGTGAAAACCCAAGTTGAAGCAATTGATGGGAAAATTTCTGTTGAGAGTGAAGTGAATGTTGGGACAACTTTTACAATACAATTAAAAACTAAATAGCCTGTATGGCCGATATATCTTATAAAAGAATAGTACTTATAGACGACGACCCACTTTGTATACTGACTAATAAAATTCTTTGGAGAGAAATTTTACCTGAAACTGTTATCGATGTCTTCACTGACCCGTCAGAAGGGTTGGCATATTTATTAGCATTAAATGAAGGTGATGATAAGTGTATTGTCTTGTTAGATATTAATATGCCTGATTTGTCGGGGTGGGATATTCTCGATAAAATAAAAGAAACTGCTACGCTGATTCAGCATCAGTGTAAGATATACATATTGTCATCTTCTTTAGACCCTAAGGATAAACATATTGCGGCAACCTATAGTATTGTTTCCGGATTTTTTGAAAAACCATTAACCAGATTGAATTTGCAAGGAATAGTCAATAATCTTTAGTTTTTATCATTTTTGTAAATTTGATTCTTCAGCTTATTTAATGTGGGAGAACGAATGAAATAGATTGTGTAAACCTCACTTTTACATTTTTCCCATTCTGGGTACCAGGGTGCCAGTTAGGCATAGCTGAAATTAATCTGAGTGCTTCTTTATCGATAGCATCAGATACACTTTCTTCTATCTCTACCTCGTGAACACTACCATCTTCGTATATGGTAAACTTTACCAATACTTTACCTTCTTCTTTTCCAGAAATAGCTGAAGTTGGATACTTTATATTCTTACTAAAATACTTAGCTAAGTCATAGCCCGGGTATGGCGCTTGTTCTATATAAAAGAATACTTTTTGTGATTTTCCGGCAGAGTCGCATTCTATTTGGGCTCCAGTTATACTGTAGCATATAGCATTAGTTACTGTGACGTTTGACTGTGTGGTTATGTTTTTTATGTTACCGTTGCTATAATATGAATAGTGCGTTAATGTTGATTTATTGTTTCCTGCGGAATCATTGAATACTTCTTCAATGATGATTTTTTTTGTTTCCTTATCAAATTCTTTTTTCTTAATTATTCGTCCATACACATATTCTATTTCTTCTTGTATTGCATTTGTGTCTCTTATGTATGTTTTCCAAATGCCATTCTGCACACCATTTGTGAAATCGCCTTCTTTTATTTTATTTCCCCACGCTGTGAAGTATATATAATGTCCTTGTCGGTGTGCATCTATATTATCTGTGATTGTATCTGTAAATCCTGATACAATCATTTTGCCGTCTATTTTATGATCTTCCGCTTTATACAGGTTATTTGTTTTAGTATACGTTCGGTAATACATTGCTGATGATAGATCTGATGGATTCCATTCATTATCGAAGTATTTCGTGACTGTTTCCTGTGCAAAACATGTAGACGAGCATAAGCAGGTAATTACGATCAATAAACGTTGGCGCATGGGATTTTATAATGATATTTTGTGAATTGAAGATACCGTTAATTCTTAAACAAAATAGCCTTTACGAATTACGTAAAGGCTATGATTGCTTTGTTAGTTAACTTATTTTTTTTTGCTGAAAAAGTCTTTAAGTTCACGACTCATTTGTTCGCCACGCTTTTTCAAATCTTCTAGTTCTTCACCCACATTTTGTGTGATATCATGAAAAGACATTGGTGTGCCATAATTTAACTCTTGCATATTGCGCGCCGCAGGTATGATAGCCCACGCTATGATGTATGCTAAAAATCCGATACCGAATGAGAAGAATAGAACGACCATTATTAATCTGATAATGACCGGATCAATATCGAAGTAGTATGCCAAACCACTGCAGACACCACCAATTACTTTATTGAATGG
>CANGMZ010000199.1 GCA_947454715.1 Chitinophagaceae bacterium | reverse complement strand
TACAAAATATACAGAAACAGCTATCCTTAAGGGTAGCTGTTCTTGTTTATAGCCATTTTATAAATTTTATTATACCGTTGGTAGAATTATATGGAAGTCTGTGCCAACGTTTTCTTCCGATTGAGCAAAAATGAGTCCATTGTGATTAGTCACTATTTTGTTGCATAAAGCTAATCCTATACCTGTTCCTTCATATTCACTCTTGTCATTCAGTCGTTGGAATATTTCAAAGATTTTTTGGGCATACTCTTGTTTGAAGCCAATGCCATTATCTGTTATTACAATTTCGCAATAATCTAATTCATTGTTAAGTGTAGGGTATTGTTCTAATTCAATTTTAGATAGTTTGCTACAGCGAATGTTAATAACAGAAGGTTTGTCTTTTGCTGAAAATTTTAATGCATTACCAATAAGGTTGTAGAGTAATTGATTCATCTGCAATGGAATAGCTTTTACTGCAGGTAGTTTATCATAAGAAATTGTTGCGTTCTTTTGATTAATAAGTAGTTCAAAATCATTTTCTATGTTTCTGAGTGTCTCATTCATGTCAACAGCTACAAAGCTATCTTCAAGGCGTGTTAATCTTGAGAAATTGAGTAGGTCATTAATAAGGCGAGACATTCTTAATGCTGCCTGTGTGATTTTATCCAGATATTTTTTTGCATCTTCATTAAATTGCTGACCATGTTTATCATAGAGTAGGTGTGCAAAAGTATTTATCTTTCGTAGTGGTTCTTGTAGATCATGGCTGGTAACAAACGCGAATTGTTCCAACTCTTCGTTCGAGCGTTCCAATGCCATATTGGCTTGCCTTAGGTTGGCGGTTCGCTCTTCTACGAGGCGTTCCAGTTTTTCGGCAGATTGTTTTTGATCGTGGATATCAACGCAAGAGCCTATAAAACCTTCAAATACGCCATTGGCATCATATCTCGGTACTCCATTGTCTGACACCCACCTGTAGGCACCATCATATCTACGTAGTCGGTATTCTATATAAAATGGGCTGCGGGTGTTGAATGCTTCGTCATACACTTTTGAGCAATCTGCAATGTCTTCAGTAAATATTCCATCTGCCCAACCATTGCCTGTTTCTTCTTCCATTGACCTGCCTGTATATTCTAGCCACCCTGTATTGCAGAAGTAACATTGCTTGTCTGTGCCTGCCATCCATATCATCACCGGTGCTGTATTGGCCACTGTTCTAAAGCGCAATTCACTCTCAATTATAGCCTGTTCCGCTTTTTTCATGTCGGTAACATCTATTAGTGCATTCATAACACCAATCAGATTGCCAGTTGCATCATGAAGCGGCTGTGGGCTAGACAATACATGTCGTAGCTCTCCATTTGGCCGCTCTACATAAGCTTCTCCGCGTAATGGCTTATTCTCTTTAAAGCATTTTGCAGTATGTGTCTCTTCCGGTGTAACTAAATTGCCAGAGATATCGAATACTCTAAAAGAGCCACACCATATTTCATTTGCTTCCGGTTGTCTTCCCCATAATGCAACAGCGGCGTCATTATAAAACTCAAGTGCTCCGGTGCTGTTGCAATAGTATACTGCAAACGGAAGTCCTTTAATCAGGTTGCGGAATCTTGCTTCATTTTCCAGAAGTGATTGTCTGCTTGTTACTTGTTCTGTAATATCCATTATGGTGCCTAGCATCCGTTGCGGCTCACCAAGAGTATCGTAAATTACTTTTCCTATTGTCTTTATCCAGCGAATAGAACTGTCGGGTAATATGATTCGAGCCTCATAATTGTATATACCAGTGTTTATTGCAGTTTTAAATGCTTTTTCTACTATGTTTTTTATATCATCGGGATGTACCATGTTTCTGGTTTCCGGATGAGATAATTGAACATCCGGGGAGTAGCCAAATATTTCTGAAAGTCTTGCTGATGATATAATTTCTTTTGTTTTCAGGTCCAGATCCCAAATTGCCAATTGGGTTGCTTCAATAGCGAGGCGTAATCTTGTTTCTGCATCTTCCGCCTTTTTTCTCGCTTCTACTTTTTCTGTAACGTCAGTTGCGGTAACAATAACACCCTCTACTTCACCTTCGCTGTTTTTGAGTGGCGCATATTCAACATCTACATAAAAGCGAAAAATTTCACCATTATTATAGAGATAAGCAACAGATTCATTATCTCTGAAATATTGTCCGGTTGTGTACACTAAGTCTAAGACTGTAGGATAGTGTTGCTCCTTTAATTCCGGGAATATTTCAGTGAGTGGGCGGCCTTGAACTTCATTTAGTTTTTTATGCCATATTTTTTCCAACATGGAATCATTGGCAATGTCTATTACATGTTCAGGGCCGGTTAATACAGCCATGCAAACAGGGGAATACATCATCATTTCCCTGAATTTTTGTTCTGCATCGTTAATCAGGTCATTTTCAGATCTGTTGATTGTCAGGATTACCCCCACAGAAAGACCATCATCATCTCTTAACGGGGTAAAAGAGAGTGCGAAGTGATTGCTGCTATTGTTGGAAATATTTATATTTTGAACAGGCCATTTATAGTGTGGGATTTTGTAAGAATCTCCCTTTAATGTGTCTGAGATAACATCTTTTAAATCTTGCCACAATGCAGGATGCGATATGGAGACATCAGCCCCTATTGCGGTTGGGTGCGCCAACCCCTGAAAGTCTATAAAGCTGTCGTTATAAAATTGTGTAAAATCTTTTCCCCATAATATCAATGTTGGGGTTGGGGTATCTAATATTTGTCTGATTATGTTATGTAGGTATTGAGGTATTTTATAAACCTCACTGTTTGCCTTGTTCCGGTTAAAAGTGTCAATTAAGCGCAGCATTGTATCGCCTAAAGTCACTTTTTCTATTTTAATACCTGAACCGTCTGCCATTATAGTTTAATTTCTATTATTGAAATAATAATTTATGTGTTATTATTTTTAGGATATGTTTATTCGTAGCTTGGTAATTATGTAAATTTAATTGTAATTTGCTAATAGTTTTAGTAAAAATACTTGTGTACTTGTTTTTTATCTGATATGCAACCCACACTAAATATATACATTGTAGATGACGATATAGATGATATTGATTTTTTTAGTCAGGCGATGATGTCTATTAACGAATCAATACAATGCTACTCTGCACTAAATGGAGAAGTAGGGTTGCATAAGCTGTATAATAAAGACGTGCCAACACCTCACTGTATTTTTTTGGACATGAATATGCCTCGTGTAAATGGTAGGGAGTTTTTGGTGAGAATAAAGGAACATGAGGAGATGAAAAATATTCCGGTAATTATGTATTCTACCAGTCAGCAGGAAAAAGAGAAAGAAGAATACCTGCAATTAGGTGCTGCTGAGTTTTTAGTAAAGCCAACCAAATTAGCGGATCTCCAGTTTATGCTCAAAACAGTATTGAGTAGATTGATTTAACGATGTTTCGCAAAAATTATTAGGAATAAAAAGTAGACAATTCGTTTTAATACTGTGATATTTACAACAATGCCCCCGAAATTATCGAGGGCATTGTTGTTTATTTATTTGAAAAAAACGGATTAGATCGTTGCTGTAGACAATACTTTCACGCCAGACATAGCTCTTACTGCTTCTACTATGCCCTGGGCGTCATAGCCACATTCACGATGCAACTCTTCAGGTTTACCGTGTTCTACAAGTCTGTCAGGAATGCCCAGCATTCTGACTTCAGGTGTGTAATTATGTAACGCCATGAATTCTAGCACAGCACTACCCATACCGCCAACAGTAGTGCCATCTTCTACAGTTATTATTTTACTGTAGCGTTGCGCTACTTCATGCAGCATAGCTTCATCGAGCGGTTTAACAAAACGTAAATCGTAATGAGCAGGATAAATATCTTCCGCTGCCAGCATTTTACATGCAGCTACTGCAAAATTTCCGGGATGCCCGATAGAGAGAATGGCTATTTCTTGGCCGTCACATATTTTACGACCCTTACCTATTTCTATCTTTTCCATAGGAGTGCGCCATTCAGGCATTACACCTTGTCCACGTGGGTAGCGAATAACAATAGGTAAATCCATCTCAGGTAATTGTGCTGTATACATGAGATTACGTAATTCAGCTTCATTCATGGGTGCAGATACTACCAAATTAGGTACACAACGCATAAATGCAATATCGTAAGCACCGTGGTGCGTTGGGC
>CANGMZ010000198.1 GCA_947454715.1 Chitinophagaceae bacterium | reverse complement strand
GTTCGGGTTTATGGATACTTAACCGAAGCCCCCGCACGTATGTATATGGGTATTATGCGCATGATATTAATCAGCGAACTAACTACTACGATCAAGTAGGGAGTGATAATATATTCAGTACATTTTTCCGTAAGGCAGGAGTGCCATGGAAGCTGGCATTTTCTAACGACGAGCGTTTTGAATTTTATAAAGAATATTACAATGGCTTCAGCCACAAACTTATTTTACAGCATAGGCAGTTTACTCCATATAAGCCATTGCCATCAACTGATATTTTTATAGATGAACATGGCAACCCAAGTAAGGATGTTATTAGCAGTGAAGTAGGTTTAGAATTGAGATATGCTTACAAAGAAAAGTATATTGAAGGACAATATTTGAGAGCTAGATTGGCAAATAAATGGCCAATATTGAAATTAGAAGTTACCGCAGGTGTAAAGGGCGTGCTGAATAGTAGTTACGAATATCAGAAAATGCGTTTTACTGTTTCTGAAAGTATTAATATTCCTCCGTTGGGTCATTTGTATTACAACCTATTTGCTGGTAAATACTTTGGTACTCTTCCATATCCATTACTGGAGATTCACCCAGGGAATGAATACTACTATTATAATAAATACGCATTCCAGATGATGAACAATTATGAGTTCCTCAGCGATGAATATTGCGGTTTTAATATTGAGCACAATATTGGTGGTGGTATTTTTAATCGTATTCCGATATTGAAAAAAATGAAGTTCCGCCAGTTTTGGACAGCAAAGGGAGTAGTAGGAACATTAAGTAAAGAAAATCAGGTACTCAATAAAATAAATCAGGACTATCCATTCCGTACCCTTAAAGGGCAGCCATACTTAGAGTTGGGTACAGGAGTCTCTAACATATTTCAGGTGTTCCGTATAGACTTTGTATGGAGAGTAAGTCCAAAGCCAATATCTGAAGAGGCGAAGTCTAAATATTTTGGCATATTTGGCAGTGCTAATTTTGAATTTTAGTAACTGTAGCGCATCACTGAAATTTAAGTAATGTAATATGAAATGGCTTAATAACTACTTGTTAAGGTAGTATAGGGAATATTTTTTCTATTTTTACTCAAAACCGAAATATCATGAGCTTCTGGAAAGATTTTAAGGCATTTGCAATGAAGGGGTCAGTACTTGATTTGGCTGTCGGTGTTATCATTGGTGGTGCATTTGGTAAAATAGTTACATCAATGGTTGAGGATGTGATTATGCCCCTGGTAGGAACCGTAACAGGAAAAGGCGAGCTTTTTGCGGATAAATTCATTTTGCTACAGGCAGCAAAAGAAGGGGCTGTTTATAAGTCTCTTGATGAAGCTAAAAAAGCAGGTGCCAACGTATTTGCTTATGGGCACTTTATCCAGTCTGTAGTTGACTTCTTCATTATCGCATTCTTCATATTTATTGCTATTCGCTTCATTGGCAAATTACAGCGTAAAGAAGATGAAGCTAAGGTTATTGAACCATTGGGCCCATCACAAACAGATAAGTTACTGACTGAGATCAGAGACCTTTTGAAGAAAGAGCAACAATAAAATTCAATTACAATATTATCTTTATGCCGGATACTGCAGATGCGCTATCCGGCATAATACGTTTTTGTAAATTTATACCCGGTGCATACACATAAAATATACCAACAACTACAGTCGCTGAAAGCTGATAAAAAGAGTGGTTTTGCCGTTTTGGCAGACCCGGACAAAATAGCGACAGAAGATGTTCCGTATCTGGCTAAATTATGTAATGATGCTGGGGTAAATTATCTGTTCATTGGCGGCAGTCTGCTATTGGCCCACCAAATGGAATTGTGTATAAAAATATTTAAAGAAGAGAGCAATATCCCTGTTGTTCTTTTCCCGGGTAATCCGTCACAGGTTACACCATCTGCCGATGCATTATTGTATCTTTCTTTACTTTCCGGTCGTAATGCAGACTTACTCATAGGGCAACATGTAGTTTCTGCTCCATTAGTGAAAGCAAGTGGGCTTGAAGTGATATCTACCGGTTATATATTGATAGATGGCGGTGTACAAACAACTGTTTCTTACATGAGCCACTCTATGCCTATACCCGCCAACAAGCCCGAAATAGCATTGTGTACGGCATGGGCAGGCGAAATGCAAGGAAAACAAGTGATTTATATGGATGCCGGTAGTGGTGCGCAAACACCAATATCGGCGGAAATGATTAGAAAAGTAAGCGCAAACATTGATATACCGCTTTTTGTAGGTGGTGGTATATGCACCCCTGAAAAAGTTCATGAAAACTGTGTTGCGGGCGCCAATATCATTGTGGTAGGTAATGCTATTGAGCGAGACCCTATGTTGATAAAGGATCTGGCACAGGCGACAAAGCATTGATAGTTTAGGTTATTAATCTCGGGAAACCAAGCCTGATAAGGGATTGCGTAAATTCTGATAGTCAAGCAGGTCTATTTTTACAGAGCCTATCAGAATTGGACTTTCTACTCGCACAGGCAAATGATTATTGTCATCACTTAACCAAATTGTCATTTTTTCGCCACCTTTAAATATAGTCCCTTTTATCAATAGTGGAACTATTTTTACTGTATTGAATGTCCCCATCTTAGTTGTGATACGTTCCTTACCCAAATACTTTACATATAGGTTGTATACCTGATTATCAAGAAACATGCTGAAAGAGATTTTGTCCCCAACCTTGTAGTTATTGTAATTGATGTTTCTTGCAAAATACATTGCTGAGAGCACATCTTGTGTGCCTGGAGGTATTGCATAAGCCTTCTTATCTGATATTGCTTGCTCTTTAGCATGATTAAAGGTTACATCATTTTCTATTTTCATGCCACCCTCATTTACATGTCTTAAAAATTTCAGTGGCAACATAGTTTCCTTATCTATATAGCTTTCATAAGTGTCTACCACTTTGTAGAACCACTCAAACGAACTGGCAGTTTTACCAACACCGGTAATGTGGTAGGCTTTGTGATTATTTATGTTCTCATCTTTGATCGTGAACTCGGCAGTTCCTGAATTGATCCAGATAAAGCTCATATTGTAGTATACCTTAAAGGTTAGTTTTTCACCCTCCTGAAAGCTGATGTTCTTAGGAATAAATGGTGTTTGACCTTTTGAAGTAAAAGGCAATATGGCTAAAAGCAGCATGGCTGCATAATTACTAATACGGACAACTAAGTTATGTTTTTCCATTTTCACTTATATCTGTATATATCTAATCAAATTCTGTGCCGCAAACGAGGAAACGCAATCACTATAACATAATCAACACTTTCTTTATCTAAGTTACGAAAAACAAAGCGTCCATTATATTTCAGTATTTTTGTTAGTCAAACAAACCAATTTTTGAAAGAGCAAAGTCAGATAATATTAGGCATTGACCCCGGTACCATTGTTATGGGGTATGGACTTATTGCAGTGAGCAGGAGTGAGGTCAAATTGGTGGAAATGGGCATATTAAAGCTGTCATCGAAAGATGATCACTCAGAGCGACTATTTCAAATCTATAAGAAAACCGAAGCTCTTTTACGTTTTCATAAACCTGTTGCGGTAGCAATTGAAGCGCCTTTTTACGGGAAAAATGTGCAGAGTATGCTCAAATTAGGTAGGGCGCAAGGGGTGGCTATAGCTGCGGCTATGGCCCATGGGCTGCAGGCAGTAGAGTATGCTCCACGAAAAATAAAGCAATCTATTACCGGGAAGGGTAATGCAACAAAGGAACAAGTATGGAAGATGCTGCAGGCTACACTGCAATTTCAGGAGGAAGATCCTTACATGGATGCCACCGATGCAGTTGCGGTTGCATTATGTCATCATTATCAACAACGGTCCCCATTGCCTGCTACACCGGTAATTACTAAAGCGAAAATTAAAAAAACGAACAGCTGGGAGGCATTCATTGCGGGAAATCCTGACAGGGTTAAATAATATTTTATTTTTCAATTTGAAAATAACTGTTGAATTAAAATGTAAGAAGTCCTATATTAGCACTAGAATTAAATTTAGCCAATTAGTTTATGTCACAACCAAAAATTAAAATACTACTTGTTGAGGATGATCCTGTGCTTGGATTTGTAGTAAAAGATTTTCTGCAAAAACAGAATTATGATGTAACTCATTGTACAGACAGTGACTCTGCTTGGCAACAATTTATGAAAAACATTTATGACATCTGTTTGCTCGATGTC
>CANGMZ010000197.1 GCA_947454715.1 Chitinophagaceae bacterium | reverse complement strand
GAAATGGGCAGAAGCTACCGATGCTATAAAGACAGCATTAGCGCATCGCATTTCGCTATGGAATGCTATTGAAACAGCAATAAAGAAATAGAGGTAATACGACTAAACAATAAAATAATATTTTGTGAACAGCAGTGAGATTATATTTGACTTATAATCCACTGCTGTAATGAAAAGTATTGTCGTATTCTGCGGATCTGCACAAGGAAATAATAGTATATATAAAGATGCTGCCCGGGTATTAGGAGCAACGCTTGCTCAAGCTGGCATAAAGCTTGTCTATGGAGGAGCCAAAGTAGGGCTAATGGGTACGGTCGCAGATGCTGCAATTGAAGCCGGAGGTGAAGTGATTGGGGTTATCCCCGAATTTCTGAGAACCAAGGAAGTGGCTCATGAAGCACTGACAGAACTGATAGTAGTGGATAATATGCATGAACGAAAGTTGAAAATGCATGAATTAAGTGATGGCATTATAGCGCTGCCCGGCGGCTGGGGAACTATGGAAGAGCTTTTTGAAATGCTTACATGGGCGCAGCTAGGCTTACATAATAAACCTGTAGGTTTACTCAATATCAATGGCTACTATAATGCATTAGCTGCATTATGCGACACAATGGTATCTGAAGGTTTTTTACCTGCAGATGTTCGAGGCATGTTGCTAAGTAGTGATGACGCAAATGAACTATTAGCTAAAATGCATGACTATGTGCCCATAAACACACCTAAGTGGATAACAGGAAAGACTACTTAACTCTGCCCGGCAAACAACAAATCAAGGTCTGTATATTTGAACCCGTATTTCTTAGCAATAGGAGCATTGGTAACACAACCTTTGTAGAGGTATACGCCATTACGGATGCCATTGCGGTTCATAATTACTTCTTCTACGCCACCGGTGTCAGCACATTGTTGCAAAATAGGCATCAATACATTGCTTATAGCTCTTGATGCAGTACGAGACACACCAGATGCTATATTGGGAACACAATAATGTATTACATCATACATTTTGTACACAGGTTTTTCATGAGAAGTTACTTTCGATGTTTCGAAACAGCCACCACGGTCTATGCTCACATCAATTATTACAGACCCTGCTTTCATGTTGCTGACCATTTGCTCAGAAACAACAAGTGGTGTAACGCCATTGATTGGTTTTAATGCACCAATAGCTACATCTGCATTCCTTAGCTCTTCTGCAAGTGTAACCGGTTCTATTACGGAGGTAAAGCAGCGCCTGCCGATATTGTTCTGCAACTTCATGAGTCTGTAAATAGAATTATCGAATATTTTCACAGAAGCACCAAGGCCAAATGCCGCCCTGGCTGCAAATTCGCCTACTACACCTGCACCAATAATTAAAACCCTTGCCGGCGGCACACCAGAGATACCACCTAACAATACGCCCTTTCCGTTATCTGTATTTCCAAGATATCGAGCTGCTGTAAGGATGGCATAGTTCCCTGCAATTTCACTCATGGAGCGAACAATAGGATAGCTGCCATTATCATCCATTATTGATTCAAAAGAAATTGCGATGATTTTTTTGGCAATTAGTTGCTCCAATAGCGATGTTTTCAGCATCGGCATGTGAATTGGTGAAATTACTACCTGATTGGTCTGCAGAAAACTAGCTTCTTCATCAGAAATAGGTGCAGATTTTAGTATAGTAGTAGCCTTATACAATTCAGCCTTGTCATAAACTATTCTTGCTCCGGCTTCGCTGTAATCATTATCAAAGTAAAAAGAACCTTCCCCCGCACCATGCTCCACTGCTATATCATGCCCCTGATTTACCAATACTGATACGCCTTCAGGTGTAAGTGGTACACGGTTTTCCTGAAATGAGGTTTCCTTAGGTATGCCTATAAAAAGTTGTTTCTTTTTAGGTCGTATCTGTAAAGTTTCCTCCATTGTGACATAAGAGAAGGAAGGAGATATGTATGGTTTTTTACTCATTGAGCAGATTTCATGACTCGTTATGACCTCACAAGATACAAAATCAGAGCGTATAAAAAAAGTAATTTAACAATTGCGGTATGTAGCGGCATTTTCATTTTTATACTCATGAAACCAATGAACATGATGTGGGTTTTAATTCTATTTTTGCAGGGAGCGCAAGATTTTTTTATGCTAAGACAATCGCACCAACAAAGGCTTTTACAAAAATTATCACCTCAGCAGATTCAGTTAATGAAACTGTTGCAAATTCCTACGGCCAGCCTTGAAGATCGTATACAGGAAGAACTGGAAGAAAATCCGGCATTGGAAAACGAGGCCGGTCCCGAAGTATCTGAGTATGACCTTGATGATAACGATAATGGCAGTGATGACGATTTCGATGAGATAGGTGATGATGTTGAACTAAGTAATGATACTGCAGACAAGGTTGACCTTGATGATTTCCTGAAACATGAAGACGAAGGCGACCGCAACTATGATTATGGCGACGATTATTATAGCGGAGACAATGAGCGTCAGGTAACTCCTGCAAGGGTTGAGACTAATTTTCATGATTATGTGCTCGATCAGTTAGGTATGTTAGAGCTCGATGACAGAAGTCATAAAATTGCGGAGCAAATTATAGGGAGTCTTGATGAGGATGGATATCTGAGACGAGAGGTTACTTCACTTGCAGATGATTTGGCTTTCGGCCAAAATATAGAAACAACAGATGAAGAAATCAATAGCATTATTCTCAAAATTCAACAATTTGACCCTGCAGGTATTTGCGTTTGGAATCTTCAGGAATGTTTGTTGTTGCAACTGAAGAGAATGCCTGACTCAAAGCCGCTCAGGGATGCTATAGTTATACTCGATAAGTACTTTAATGAGTTCATCAAGAAGCATTACGACAAGATACAGCGCCAGTTGAACCTTAACGATGAAGATTTTAAAAATGTTATCAATATCATTATTAAGCTCAACCCTAAGCCGGGTTCGTCTTTTGCGGTTTTAAATAAAGCAGAGAGCTACATTATCCCTGACTTCTTTGTTTTTAACAACAATGGAATCCTTGAATTATCACTAAATTCTAAAAATGCGCCTGAGCTGCGCATATCAGAAGGTTACAAAGAGATGATGAAGGCTTATGAGCGTGGGCAGAAAAAAGATAAGCGTCAGAAAGAAGCTGTAATGTTCATCAAACAGAAATTGGATTCAGCAAAGTGGTTCATAGATGCCATCAAGCAACGCCAACATACACTTTTGCATACCATGCAAGCTATATTGGATTTCCAGAAGGAATTTTTCCTTACGGGTGATGAAGCGGCACTCAGACCAATGATTTTGAAAGATATTGCATTACTTACCGGGTTAGATGTGTCAACTGTGAGCCGCGTTGCTAATAGTAAGTTTGTGCAGACAGAATATGGTACACATAAGCTAAAATATTTTTTCTCAGAAGCACTACAATTGGACAGTGGAGAAGAAGTAAGTACACGTGAGGTGAAAATGATTCTCAACGAAATAATAGGTGCTGAAAATAAGCGTAAACCTTTTTCAGATGAACACCTAACCGATATGTTGGTTGAAAAGGGCTATCATATTGCTCGTAGAACAGTTGCTAAATACAGGGAGCAATTGAATATCCCGGTTGCCAGATTAAGAAAAGAATTGTAAAATCATACCAAACAGTAGCCCGCCACCGTTAAATAGTGGCGGGCTTTTTTGTGCTTTTGTATTGCATTAGTGGCTCAATATTTGAGCCATAATATTTATTGATGATTACCTTGAATTATGATTAATTGAAATAATTTATTATTTTAGTATAAGTTTAATATTTTATTTTATGTTACGCAATTTATTAATTCTGCTGTGTGTCCCTATCTTTTACTCCGTAGCCAATGCACAAATGAAATTCCCGACACCACCCGATACAAAGGAGCGGTTGTTCTATCTACAGCGTGTACCTAATGCTAATACGGTCATTTATGATATAAACTTCACGGCTGAGGGCAAGATCAAAAAAGAAGATCCTGTTCACGCTTATTGGATAAAATATGAAAAGGGTGGTGTAATGGAAGAATTGCTCAGTATAGAACAGCGACTGGCTTATGGCGTTGAATCTAAGCTGATTGACGTGGCAAGGAATATTTTTTGTATCAACCTTGTAGCATACAAGAAATTAGATATTATACTAAAACCCGGTGGCCCGAAATCTGATAAAAAATACCAGGCTTATGTTAGCGTAAATGGCAAGACTATAGTGCTGGCTAAAGTTTTTTTGAATATTGAAGGTGGCACATTGCT
>CANGMZ010000196.1 GCA_947454715.1 Chitinophagaceae bacterium | reverse complement strand
GGAAACGACGGTATCCGCAAACACTTTGGTTATTCGCAAAAACGAAGGATCAAGTGAACACATTAAGTTAGATTACGTAGCTGTAAAGAACGCAGCTATGACTTTAAGAGCTATTAACCACAAACTGCGTCAGCAGATCGTGAAGTTGCTTGAAGAAAACAAGCGCATGAACGTTACTGACATCTATGTAAAATTGCGTCTTGAGCAGTCTGTGGCTTCTCAGCACCTTGCTATATTGCGCCGTGCGAACATCGTGATCACTGAGCGTGATGGTAAATTCATTCATTATGCATTGAACCATGCTCGCATTGCTTCAGTTGCTAAATTTGTGAATGAATTAGTTCATTCTGATGATGCTGCAAATTAATTTTTCAATAATCTGAAAGTTAAAAAAGTCCCATTTATAATGGGACTTTTTTAATGCATTGTATTTTAAATTATATTTATTTATATATAAATGATCGATTACTTTATTCCTTAAAGAAGATAAGTTTGGGTATAATTATAACATATTATGCTTTTTTAATTTGCTCCCAAGTATTAAATAATACCTCTTGTGAAGGTCGATCTGCAGGAATTTCAGAAAGAGGTTCGCATGCAACAAGGCTATCGTAGCAATCTTTTGGCAAACTCTGGTAGAGTTGAGTTCCCTTAGTTTTCCAGGCAATCATATCATCACTTACCTGTTTTATAATTTTTCCCGGGTTACCAACAACCAGTGAGCGCGGTGGGATTTTGGTATTGGCATTTATAAAGGTCATTGCACCTATAATAGATTCGTCGCCAACTTCTACATCGTCCATTATGACCGCATTCATACCTACCAGTACATTGCGACCAATATGTGCACCGTGAATTATGGCGCCATGACCAATGTGTGCACCTTCTTTTAAGGTAAGTGTAATGCCGGGGAACATGTGTATTGTGCAGTTTTCTTGTACGTTACAGCCATCTTCAATAATAATGCCTCCCCAGTCTCCACGAATCGCGGCACCAGGGCCTACATAGACGTTTTTGCCTATAATCACATTGCCTGTAACAGCGGCCTGAGGATGAACAAATGAAGATGGGTGTACAACAGGAACAAATCCTTTAAATGAATAAAACATATAGTATTTTTTATTGCCGGAAAAGAAGTCAGATATACAACGAAATTACATTTTCACCGGAAATAGGAAGTGTATATGGAAATATAAATTTAAAACAGGCTAAGGAACAGGATCATAGCCATGTTTTCCCCAGGGATTGCAACTGAGAAATCTTTTGAAAGTAAGCCAGCCACCTTTAAATGGGCCATGTTTTTTAATTGCTTCTACACCATAAGCACTACAAGTAGGTGTAAAACGGCATTTAGCGCCTAAAAATGGAGAAATTGCACTTTGGTAAAAGCGAATAAATGCAATAAATAATATGGAAAATAGTTTTCTCAAGTCTGCTATTTAGAGTAAAGAGCAGTTAAAGGTAATTGTATTATTCTGTTTTGGGCGCAATATTTACGGTAGAAGAGGCTGTACGTAATTTTTCAATACAAGAAAGCATCGCATTGTTTACGGTTTCGTAATCAGGCAATTTGTTGTCCGTGAACAAGACAAAGAGATGCAATTGCAGATTTTTGGGAATATCTGCATAAAGGGCATGCTTGTTCAAGCGCCATGATTCGACCATTAAGCGGCGAACACGATGACGATCTACCGAACTGCGAAATTTTTTCTTGGGAACCGAAAAGCCCGTCATTGCAGGGCTTTCCTTTTCTGTTACGCGGGGTAAAGCAATATAAACTATTCTCAACGGAAAAACAGAAAACGCTTTCCCCTTAAGGAAAAGCGTGTTAATATGCTGCTCTCGTTTGAGCCGCTCATATACTTTGAAAGTATTACGAATGGCTAAAAGAATTTAAAAAATTACTTAAGACGGCTTTCGCTTGATACAGTTAGCTTATGGCGTCCTTTGCTACGGCGAGAAGCCAATACTTTACGTCCGTTTGCCGATTGCATACGCTTGCGGAAACCATGAACTGTTTTGCGGCGGCGGCGGTGCGGTTGATATGTACGTTTCATACTTTAATTTTTAATCTTATTTTTAAAAGGGAGTGCAAAGGTAAAAGAAAATGTGTTAACAGACAAATTTTTCCAAATGAAATTAAAAATGTCTGAAAAGCCTTGCAAAAGTAAGGGGTAAATCAAAAACATACCAAATTTCTTTCGACTTTATTAAATGATTTCTTATTTTTACCCGTGCAATGCATGTCATACCATAGGTGTGATTGAAAAATTTATATAAATATGATGCGTAAACTTACACTTGTCTTTTTATTATTCATTGGATTTCAGACCGTTGCCAGTGCACAGGTAAGAGATTCTGTGACTATTACCATACCTCCATATACTGATACTACCTGCGTGGGTACTCAGTTAGTATTTAGCGCTCACCAGAGTAATGATACTTTTACCGGTGTATCTTATCACTGGTATGCAAACAGCGTATTTACAGGTGTTGTGTTAGATACGTTTCTGACAACTGCATTAAACAGTGGTGATAGTGTGTATTGCATGCTCAGATTTACAAACAGCTTTGGCGTTGCTGATAGTTTCAGGTCTAATGTAATCACGATATATCATGCTCCAATAATTCCTGCGAGGGTATTGACATCGTTGATCGTGGGTAGTAACCCTGATTGTGCCGGTCACCCACTTACATTCTCGGCATATCCTATTAATGGTGGTATTACACCTCAGTATCAATGGATGATTAATGGCGTAGAATTACCAGGTGAAGATAGCACAATGTTGACGCGTGTGTTTGGTGGTAGTGATACAATTGTTTGCAGAATGATATCTAACTCTCCATGTGCTCCGGTAGATACAGTTTATTCAATACCTGTTCCAATCATTCACTTACATCTTACAGAATCAATCAACATTACAACTGTGTATGATTCAATATGTCAGGGTGGAGTTGATACATTCCATGCTACTGCTTTCGGATATGGAGATAATGCATCTTATCAGTGGTACATAAATAATAATCCGATAACAGGAGCTATAGGTACAACTTTTTATACTGATACATTGATGAATGGAGATACAGTTTATTGTGTTTTGACCTCAACTGATTCATGTGTGTTAAATCCTGTAGATACTTCAAACTCAATTTCAATCTTGATAAGACACGTATTTACTAACACTGCGAGTATAGATCTTACAGTAGGTGCAAACCCGGGCTGTCTGGACTCGACAGTAACATTTACTGCACGTTATGATACGTTTGGTGTAGCTCCTTATTATGCATGGTATGTGAATGGTGTGTTGACCAATGTTGGTTCAAACACATTGTCAGGTATGTTTGCAAATACTGATGTTGTTAGTTTTATGATACAAACAACTGACGGACAATGCTATCAGCATTATGTGTATAATGTTCCGGGTGTAGTGATGGTAAGAGATACTACTCCGGTTGCACCGGTAGTTCATTTACATGGCGATACTTTGATTACTTACAGCTCAGGTACACTTACGTGGTATCACAGTAATACATTAGTTCCGCTTGTTGGTACAGTTATTCCGGGTGCAACTGATACATTCTATCATCCAACAGCATTAGGTTATTATTATGCGATTGCAAATAATGCAAACTGCCCTTCGATAGCTTCTAATGTTATTTATATTTCATTGCTTGGTGTGGAAGAAGTAAATAAATCAAGAGTGAATATTTACCCTAATCCTACAACAGGTGTTGTGAGTTTAGATTGGAATAACACTGCTGTGAGCATGAAATTGAATGTGTATAATGCGCTTGGTCAAAATGTAATAAATGGTACAATTGATCATCAATCTCATTATGATGTTGATTTGTCCGCATTGTCAAGTGGTAATTATTACATACAGTTGAGAGATGATGAGGGTAAATACAATACTTACAAAATAATATTGCAGCACGATTAATTGCTCAACTAATAAAAAAGTCACGACGGTTGGTGTGTAAACATCAGCCGTTTTTTTTGCCGCTAACAATTTTCTGTTAAAAGTCTTGTAGAATATTTTCTTTCATGTCGTAGGGTGATAAGTGGTTAATCATTATTTTTGTGCATATAAAATAAAATTATGGCAATAACTAAGGGACAGCAGGCTCCGGATTTTACATTGATGGATAATGCTAAAAATATGGTGACACTCAGTGAGCAAAAAGGTAAGAATGTACTTTTGCTATTTTTTCCATTGGCATTTACAGGTGTATGTACTAAAGAGTTATGCTCCGTTCGTGATAATATGGCAATATACAATCAGCTGAAT
>CANGMZ010000195.1 GCA_947454715.1 Chitinophagaceae bacterium | reverse complement strand
ACAAGGTCTAGCGGAAATGCATCCCTAGGCGTCATTATTTCTGCTGTGCAGGTAATGGACAATACTATATCAAAAGAGCAAGCAACGAATTTAATAAACGAGGTGATAGTTGCTGGCAATGAAAAAGTAATAGAGAGAAATGGTATATCATATAATTTTTCTAATTCTGGCGATATACACATTTTTGCCATTACTAAAAGATAGCATATAAACTCGTCCGTTGTGTAGAAGCAATATATTAAGTGACGACATTGAAATAAATCCGAAAAAACGATGCGTTTAGCCGTTGTTGATCAGAAGACCAACAATGGCGAGAACAACACGCTCAATACTATCGCCTCAGTATGATTCTGAAGGTGGTGCCCTTGCCTACTTCGCTGTGTTTTACGAAGATAGAGCTGTGGTGGTATTTTTCTATGATTCTGCGGGAAAGGGAAAGGCCTAGTCCCCACCCTCTTTTCTTGGTGGTGAAGCCGGGGTTGAAGATTTTTTTTACCTGATATTTGGGTATGCCCTTGCCTGTATCCTGCACATCGATGGTGACTTGCTGGGGCTGATTGTTTACTGTTATATCTATAGCTCCCTTGCCTTCCATGGCATCGAGCGCATTGCGGATAAGGTTTTCCATTACCCAGTCGAACAGCGGTCCGCTGATATTTACAGGTACTTCTTTGTCTTTGGCATGTAGGGTTATCGCCACTTTAAGGGGTGAACGTTTCTGCATATATGCCACTATCTCCGTTAATCTACTGATGAGGTTTTCTTCTTCCAGCTTAGGCTCACTGCCTACTTTGCTGAACCTGTCTGCAACCAGCTTTAGTCTGTCGAGGTCTTTTTGCATTTCGAGGGCTGCCTCACTTTGCGGGTCGTTCTCCCTCATAAGTTCCAACCACCCTTCCATAGAGCTTAAAGGGGTACCCAACTGGTGTGCCGTCTCTTTTGACAAGCCTACCCATACCTGATTTTGTAATGACCTGTAAGAGGCTGACAATGCAAAAATGACCACAACAAGGAATAGGAATATAATTACGATCTGCACATAAGGGTAATAGCGAAGCTGGGTAAGAAGGAAAGTTTCGCCATAATAAACATAGTTTTTACCGGTGCCCCAATCTGCTACAATAGCAGGGTGCATGTCTTTAAAATCGGCCAGCTTTTCTTTAATGAGTTTTTTGCTGTTGGTCGTTTGTGTGGTATCTATGTTTTTAAAATCGATTACTTCATTGTTCTCCTTGGTGATGATGAGGGGAATGGAATTATTGGTGGTTAATATAAAACTTGCCAATACTGTTTCTTCCTGGTTGCTGGTGGGTTTGTTGAGGGTTTTGATGGCGTCTGCGAGGTTCACGACCTTCTTTTTTTCCTCCTGAGCAAGTTTTTCGGCAAGCGTACTTGTATAAAAAAGTGATGCGCTAACTATAAAAAGTGCTACAAAAGCCAGTACTGATTTCGTGTTTAAATATTTCCTCATGATTTTTCTCTCAACTAAACGCGCTACAAGATAAAATTATTATGATTTTGAAAGAATTACTATTATTTTTGCGAAGGAAATTTTCTCATATTCATGACTACTGATCACAACATACACGATACAGAACTGGACAACCCAGTTGACATTGAGCTCAATAAGCCTTCAAAATCTCGTTTTTTGTTCCTTTTGGGTTTCTTCGGTTTCTTCATTTTCGCATGGGCAGGTTGCTACAACCTTCATGAACATGGCTACAAGAAGAGCGATAACGTAAACATTCCTGACAATACTTTATACGAACCTAAGTATAAATAATGCATTGTGCGTGAAAAGGTAGTCCTTTTCACGCACTTTACTTTGTTATCAGGAAGCTTATTGTTCTATGTCTGCTATTTTCGATCACCCATTGAATTTTGACTTATGATCGTATGCCATAAGGACACTGCTGTTGTAATACTTAGCTACAACGGCACTAAGTGGCATGAGTTATTTTTGCCAAAAATAGTGGAGCAAGCCGGTACAGGCTACGAGGTAATATTGGTAGATAATGCATCGACCGATGATACCCTGAAATATGTACAAACTAATTTTCCTACCGTTAAGACCATTAGTATAGATATTAACCGGGGCTTTGCTCATGGTTATTATGAGGCATTAAAGCAGATACAAGCCAAGTACTATGTGTTGCTGAGTGCCGACTTTGAAGTAACAGACCATTGGTTTCCACCGCTGCACAGCGCAATGGAGCGACACCCCGAAATGGCTGCCTGCCAACCTAAGATACGCTACTGGAGAGAAAGAGAGCAATTTGAGTATGCGGGTGCCGCCGGTGCATTTATGGATAACTATGGTTATCTGTTTTGTCGCGGACGCATCTTCTTTGATCTGGAAAAAGATCATGGGCAATATAATGATGATATAGAGGTGTTTTGGGCATCGGGCGGTTGCCTGGTAGTCAGAGCAGACCGGTATCACGAAGTGGGCGGCTTGGATGCCGACTTTTATGCACACATGGAAGAAGTGGACCTTTGCTGGCGACTGAAAAATGCAGGGCATAAAATAGGTTATATAGGCGGTTCAACTGTGTACCATGTGGGCGGTAGTGTGATTAGCTATGGCAGTCCGCAGAAGCTTTATTACAATTTCCGAAACAATCTGATACTGCTTATAAAGAATGAGCGTGGCAGCAAACTATTGTGGTTGTTCCCGCTGCGTTTGGTGCTTGATGGTGCAGCAGCAGGGCGCCTACTGACCAAGGGCGAATTCAAACAGGTATATACCATTCTCAAAGCTCATTTTCATGTTTATGGGCAGATAGGTAAATGGTTCAAGCGTCGTAAAGAGTGTAAAAAGCTGATTACCACGCGCAATGAAACGGGTATCTATCGCCGTAGCATTGTTATGGATTATTTCTTCGGCAAAAAGAAATTGTTCTCTGATTTGGGTTGGAAGCCTGAGCCATTAGATAAATAAGAGTTCCCCTCTGTATAAATTTTGACAATATTATTGATGCAACTGCAGGTTCTATAAGTAAATTCTTATGAACACCCGCATACATTCTTTACCTTTGCGACTCAATCATTTTTTATACATGCGCGCAAGTGTTTTATCCTTTTGCTTTTTAGCAGTACTTATCTCATCCTGCAAGGATACCCGATTAAAGGAACATAAAGACTGGGGAAAATATTTTGAAGATAAAGGCATTAAAAATGCCTGCTTTATTCTCAGGGACAACAATCACGAATCTGTACATTATTACAATAAAAAGCGTTGTACCGAGCGTTTTTTACCTGCATCTACCTTTAAGATATTCAACTCAATGGTGGCTCTGGAAACTGCTGTAGCTTCTGACGATCAGTTGCAGCTCAAATGGGACGGTGTTGCCCGCCGCCCGGAATGGGATAAGGATATGAACATGCGTGAGGCATTTAAGGTGAGTAATTTGCCTTACTATCAGGAGATAGCCCGCCGTATAGGTCCGGGAAGAATGCAGCATTACCTGGATACTATGAAGTATGGTAACATGAAAATGGAAGGCAATATTGATAATTTCTGGTTGAATAATTCGCTGCAAGTATCGGCTGATGAGGAAATGGGCTTACTGAAGCGAATGTATTTTGCGGAATTACCAATCAGTGAGCGCACACAGCGTATTGTAAAAACAATGATGCTGATGGAACAAACTCCGGGTTACAATGTTTATTGGAAAACAGGCACAGGTAGTGTTGGCGATAAAACTATTTATTGGGTTGTAGGTTTTGCAGAGAAAATAATGAAGGTTAAAGAACCGGAAGGCTCTATGAATAAGAGTGATTTCCGCAATTATCCGTTTTTCTTTGCAGAAAATTTTGAGTTACCAACTGCTGATACTTCTAAGAAATGGTCTCAGGTTCGTTTGGATATTATGCATGATATCCTGAAGAATTATGAGATTTTGCCGAGGTAGAATTATCCGGTAGAATTATTGCGGTTTATGACCGCACAATAATGGGTGTAGTCGGTGACTACACCCATTATTGTGTAAATGAGCCCTATTTTATTACTATTTCGAGGGTTAAAGGGTCAATAACAGCGGAATACAATTCTTGATCAATGAATTATCTCGCCCTTTAAAGCCCACCCGAAATTTTTGCGTCTTTACGTTTGATGTGATTTTCCGAAAAACGATACGTCTCGTGGTTGTTGGTGAGAACACCTACAACGGCACAAACCACAGGGCGTAATTTTTTGGGGTAAATATTGCCTATTTTAATTATTTTTATAAAATATATAAGGCGCAGACTCACCCATTTTAGTTTGTCAGCAGACCAACTATGGCAGTAATTTTAAAAAACTAACTAATGAAACGCTTCACAATATTATCTATTGTTTT
>CANGMZ010000194.1 GCA_947454715.1 Chitinophagaceae bacterium | reverse complement strand
TGTTGCATCAATTTCTTCAACAGGGGAACTATCTGGTCTATCTAGCGGTTTAGTCACAATTTCTTACATGGTTACAAATATTTACGGTTGTTCAACAGTAGCTACTCATATTGTTAACTCATCAAGTCTTGTTTCCGCTGCTATTTTCCCAATTTCTTCTTTAACACTATGTCACGGTAACCCTGTAAATCTTGTTGTTCACTCCATCGACACAATGGTTGGCTGGAACTTCCAGTGGTATCTTAATGGCAACGTAATTACTGGAGCAACAAATGGTAGCTATATTACAAATACCGCAGGTAGCTATAGTGTAGAGATAACTAATGGCGGCTGCATTACTATGTTAAATCCTGTAATTGTAGTAAACCCTCCGGTAGCTTTTATTGGAACAACGATAGGTCATGTATTGTATACAGGTTCATTCTATGGTTACCAATGGTTCCTTAATGGAGTAGCTATTTCTGGAGCTACCACTAGCACCTATACATGGACGACGCCTGGTAATTATTCTGTGGTGGTGTATGATGTAAATGGTTGTAGCGATACATCGACCTTGTATTCTACAGTTGGCATCCTGAATGCAACGAAAGACTATGATGTTAGTATTTATCCAAATCCGGCTAGTTCGATATTGAGGGTAGAAGCACCAATAATGGTTGATATCATGATCTACTCCGTTGATGGTAAATTGCTGATATCTGCTCAGAAATCTAATTTGGTAGATGTCAAAGAATTAGTTGGAGGCACTTATTTTGTTAGGGTATATGACATGGATGGTTTACTTATAAAAAATGCAAAATTTATTAAGATAGATTAGTATAATAATACCTCTAAAATGGCTGGTCAAAATCGAATGGGATTTTGGACAGTCATTTTTTTTTGATCCAATCCTCAAAAGCAGTTTCCGTAAAAGATTTCAAAGGCAAAAATTGAAATCAATTTTATTAAGATGCTTTTGTAGTGACATATGTGTATATATTATAAACAACAACTCATATCTTCAATATAGTTGTCACCAATAGAACTTATTATTAGATGAAATTTACACTTTTAAACACTAATTTTATCTGCAAAATGCAACTTAAAAACACTAATTGCAGTAGCTTAATTTCAATATTAATCTAACCTCTTGGTGTAATTTCGGAGACATTTTTTATAATTGGCATAAATTGTGATTATTTTATTTATAGTTGTGTAAACTGAAAAGTGTTGATAGGCAAGGGTTTCAAAGGATTGCAGTAGCTAATTTATATGCGTTAGGACATGGGGTTCGAATCCCTATCCCTCCGCAGAAAAGAAAAGGCACCTTAATTGGTGCTTTTTTACTTTTCATACTGTATTGATTTTCAGATTATTCATTATTTTTCTTCTTGTTGCTTCCTAATGCCTTGCAAAGGACTCTGTTGAAGTAGGTCAACATTAGGTCAACAGTGAAGAATTCTGAAGGTCAACGTACAATAGTCATCTAATTACCTTGTTACCAGCCATATATACGCAGTAGTCGATTAATTGACCCTAGTGTGGAAAACCCAATACTGGCATTTGTGGCAGGAATACCATCTGCAGCAGAACTTCCTCCTCCAGCAAATGTGCTGATAATTCCCCCAGAGTTAATTCGACGAATACGTTGAGTAGTATTGCTGTCATCAAAATAAATATTACCCAATCCATCTGCAAATACTGTAGATACTTGGCCAATCTGAGTTGCTGTGGCTTGCACCCCGTCTGTTCCAAACCCCGCAGTTCCATTTCCCGCTATTTTAGTTATGTATCCTGATTGTGCCAATGCGTACTTTGGTAGTAATGCAGATACAAGACAAAAAAAAGTTAAAAGGATGGCTTTTTTCATAAAATAGGCTTTAGAAGCATTTAATATTTATATAAAGTTAAATTATTTCAGTATAAAAAGTAGTAATAACATTCTTTCTAGTGCTCAATGATTATTTTTCAGACAATACTCAGTGAGTCCAACATATTTGAGCATATAGATTCCTGAAAAACGCTTCAATTTCATCGCTTCAACTTGTTTGCGTCAACCAATCAATCATGTACCTATACCTTTCATTGAAGTTAATTGTTGACTTTAAAGCCACAATAAAAACATAAAATTACCTTTTACAACCCTGCTAACAATTTAATCAGATACACATACATTAATAACACTCCCCTACCCTCCAAACCTCCACAATATCTATTATATTCGCCGGGGCAGACAATTACACGCATGCAAACACTGACACAGTTACAGAATGGTGAACTCAGCGGGGCAGTTTCTTTGAAACTGTCTGAGGGGTTAACTCATTTTCCAAAAGAGATATTTGAGCTTGCTGAGACTCTGGAGGTGCTTGATCTATCGCATAATAAATTAAGTGTTCTACCCGCAGACTTTGGCAGATTGAGGAAATTAAGAATATTCTTTGGTTCTGATAATCTGTTTACCGTCTTACCTGAGGTATTGGCAGATTGTCCGCTATTAGATATTGTTGGTTTTAAAGCCAACAGTATCGAAACAATTCCTGCCCGCGCATTAAACCCGAATCTTCGTTGGCTGATACTTACTGATAACTGCATCACTGAATTACCAAAAGAAATAGGCAGCTGCTCCAGAATGCAAAAGCTAATGCTTGCAGGCAACCACCTGAGTTCACTGCCACAGGAACTGAGCCATTGCCGGAACCTATCTCTTCTGCGTATCTCAGCTAATAGATTAACCCATCTTCCGGAGTGGCTGTTGTCCATGCCTAAACTCTCGTGGTTGGCATTTTCGGGAAATGTGTTTAGCCGCACTTACACAAATAATTCGTTACATGTTGTAAGTTGGCAAGAACTCGAGATTCATCATAAGCTTGGCGAAGGGGCTTCAGGCATAATTTATAAAGGACTGCAGCAACATGCTGAAGGGAAAAAAGATGTAGCTATAAAAGTCTTTAAAGGGGCAGTGACCAGTGATGGGTTACCTGAAGATGAGCTGAATGCGTTTATAGCAGCAGGAGCACATACTGGTCTGGCACAGATTATAGGACAAATCACCAATCACCCGGAAGAAAAAAAAGGGGTGGTAATGGAATTGATTGCGGAGCGTTTTTACAACCTCGGGTTACCGCCTAGTTTTGAGACTTGCACACGCGATGTGTTCACCAAGGGCATGAGTTTGTCTGAAAATCAGGTATTGAAAATTGCCGGAACAATTGCATCAGTTGCGCACCAACTACACAGTAAGGGCATTATGCATGGCGACCTATATGCACACAACACGCTGGTTGATAATGAAGGAAATACGCTGTTTGGCGATTTTGGAGCTGCATCGTTTTATGACAAGTCAGAAACTAAAACTGCATTGGCATTAGAGCGTCTTGAAGTGAGCGCATTTGGTTGCCTGCTCGATGATTTGCTTACTCTGTGTGCAAATACACAAAATACAAAGACAATCAACAAACTATACACCCTTAGAGATGCTTGTATGGCTTCTGATGTACCTTTGAGACCTGGCTTCCAATATATAGATAGTGAAATAACTGCATTACAGCATTTGAGATTAGCGTAAACGGCAATTCATTCAACATTTAATCTTTCTTCTCCCGCTATTATTGGCAGTAGTAATTCTGAAGTGCAAGGCTTTTCTGAAGCAATAATATTTATTATCTAACGGCATAATTAAGATAAAATATTTTATTTCACTGTAAATGATGTTCGTAACCAATGTATTGGCATGACAGTTATATTGGTAAATTGCAGCCTGTACTACTGAATTCAAAACAAAAACTGTTGTCCATTTGATATAAAATAGAATAATGTTTTTAACCTCATCATTCACACAACTTATACAGAATTATTTTTCGGCTATCCCCAATCAGTGGGCCGAATTCATCAATAATTTCCCTGCATATCTGCCTATAATAGGTGTGCTTATAATTGTGGAAAGTTTACTGTCTGTAGATAATGCTGCAGTACTGGCAACAATGGTGATGGACCTGCCCAAAGCAGAACGAAACAAAGCTTTAAAATATGGTATAATCGGTGCTTATATTTTCAGGGGTATCAGCTTAATATTGGCCGGATTTCTGGTAACTATATGGTGGCTCAAACCACTAGGTGGCATATACCTTTTATACCTTGTTTATGACTGGCAAAAAAGCAAACAACAGCCAGAAGAAACTTCAGAAAATAACAAAGAAAACAACAAGATATTTAAGGTTGCAGCGGGTGCAATAGGTAATTTCTGGGCTACAGTGGCATTGGTAGAAATAATGGATATGGCATTTTCTATTGACAATGTTTTTGCTGCTGTTGCATTCACCCCCAATATTATACCTGTATGGATTGGCGTGTTTATCGGCATTTTGGCTATGCGCTTTGTTGCGCAGGGTTTTGTTGCCATAATGGATCAATATAAATTCTTAGAGACTTGTGCCTTTATTGTCATTGGTATAC
>CANGMZ010000193.1 GCA_947454715.1 Chitinophagaceae bacterium | reverse complement strand
TCTTCGCTCTATACATATGATAAGCCGATGTTACAAGTATTATTCTCTTACTTGGGCTTATTAGTTCTCTTACAGCCACTGCCTCGTCTGCAGTATTCTCCACATCTTTCGTCACAAAAATGTTATCAGTGTCTATGCCATTTGAAATTGCATATTCCTTTAACACTGCTCCCTCTGTTTTATTTGCCTTATCCCATGGCATTTTGCCTCCAGTAAATATTAGCTTTTGAGCTTTACCTACTTTAAACAAAGCTATCCCTCCAAAAAACCTATCGGGGTCTCCCCATTCTATGTAGGTTGAATCTCCCACTTCATTTATTTCCAACATTCCACTTAGCACTACTATTGCATCTGCACTGTCTATAGCGCTTATTGGCTTTCTATAATCATTATGCCCACTACCTTCTACTAGTTTAAAGAAGTTGTTAGAGAATATAGGGGTTGATATAATGTATAGTACCCCTATTGCTATATATACTAGCTTTTTAATATTCCTAATTAATCCTATTAGTATTACTATTATTACTAGCATTATAGGAAGTACAAATGTGGGTAGTATTTTGTGGAGGTAGATCATGAGGTCATCCTATTTGTTTTCATTTACGGAAATAGTACTAAATTTCATTTAATCCAAATAACTTACAATTCCACACGAAAGTACATTATCACTTACTTATAATTTATCTTTATTATATAGTGCAAAATCGTAAGTAATTACAATTAATCTCAATTGCTTCTATAGCAGAAACTTTTCAAAACGCTATTTATTTATTCAAGCACTGGTCAAGTAGACCTTATAGCTTTGGCTATAAAGTATTATTTTTATTTATTTTCTGGGGCATAAGCCTTGGGGCTAAATTCTAATTTCTTTCCATCAGTTAATGTTGCGAATCCCTTTTCGTAAGCCTTTGTCCCCATTAGTCCTTTTATTGTCTTAATACTTTCTGTATTAAGCTTCCCCTTATCATCTAAGATGCTGTATGGCACCTTACCTATTTTGTCATTTTCTGGCAATAACTTCACCTCTTTCACTTTTCGGTTTCTAATTTGTGTAAACAGTTTTTTTTCTGTTATTGTCAGTATCATTATGTTGAATGCATTTTCGGAAATATTACAATCTCCGAATACATCCTCTATGAAAAAATTGGCAGGAAATAATATTGCAGGTTTCTTCAATGCCTTTTCTTCAAAATCGTAAAAAGTTAGATTATTGCTATCTAAAACAGTATCATTTTTTTTCTTGTCTTTGTGATATCTTATCACACTGAATGCCTGTTTTTTTTCTACCTCATTATTTTCCTTATTCAATATTTTTTCTGCAGTAACAGCAAACTGAACATCAGTTCCGTTGATTACATGATCAATTATGTTTAGGTTAAAATAATTGAAGTCGATTTGGATAGAATATTTTAGTAGTCGGTCATTAAGAATATGCTCAACATTTTTCAATGTCTGTATGTTAGTGGCATTATTTGGGTCTTTTTCCAACTCGCCTATAAGTTTTTTCTTTAACTCAATTAGGTTTTGCTTTGCTACTTCATCCCTATAGCCTCTTTCTATAAAATAGTAGTTTGCCTCTTTTAGCATTGCAATGCTAGCACCTAGGTTTTTAAGTTCCGATAAGAATCGGAGCCACATCATTTGGGAGATACTTATATAAGCATGCTTGCTTTGGTCGAAAAAGGGGAGAAGACCCATTTTCCTCCAATACCTCAATGTCTCCAATTCATACCTTCTAGGGAATACATCTTCACTTATTAAGATTTCATCATCTGTTAGCCCCAAAACCTCTTTTTCACTAGTAATATCAGCAAGTTTTACCCTGTGTTCCAGCAGTATACTAGGGAAAGTTTCGATAGTTGACCTGAATAAATCGGTTAGAGGCTCCATAAAAATTCATTAAATAATAAAAATTATTTGGAAGTTATTTCCAAAAGCACTTAACTTTGGTAAATCTTACAAAGTTTGACTAAAATATCATCAAATGATAATATGACAAACCATTCAAAAATAATCAAAAAAAGCGAGATGAAAAAAGAATTTTGTGAATTACCGGGGTGTGAAAATGAGATACCCTCTTGGCGTCATGGAAACGCTACAACCTGTTGCGAAGAACATGGAAAGCAACTAAAGAAGCTTCGCGAAGCTGCTAATTACCAAAAGCTAAAGGCTACAGCAAATCCATCAATTATTATGTATCGACAATTAAAATGGATCGTTGATCATTATGGTTATGAAAAGCTGATTGATTTAGATGCAGTTAATTTCCTTGGGATTAACTGGGCAATAAAGCCTGATGTTTTTCAAAGAGATGGAATTACAGGAACAAAAGTTCAAGATTTAGGATTTATAATTTCAAAACCAAACAATATAATAATATACAAGTTATGATCAATTCAAAATTAAGCAGCGATGCGTTAGCTGAATTATTAAAAAATGCGCCAACAATAAAAGTAGATGTAAACCATTCAATTTTTCCATCTGTTCCACCAACACCACCAACACCTCCTGTAGTTAATGTTACTCCACCGCCATTGTTGCCTGCAAACAGTTTAAATATCAATGCACCGAAAAAGTCAAATAAAACATTTTGGATAATTGGTTTATCTGTAGTTGGAGGATATGCCTTATTCAAATATTTAAGATGGTTAGATGAAAGAAATAATAATACAAACAAATAAATAAAGTATATACTATGAGCTCAATTTTCCCAGAGGGCATGTTCCCTGAACTAGACGCGTACATAAAAGCGATCATCTACAATGAGATGCGAAAGCATGCATCTAATGCACCACCTCCAGACATCGACAAGGATGAGATTTGGACCTTAAAAAAAGCAGCATCGGTAATTGGAATATCTACACAGACGCTATCAAAAATGCTTTTGCGTGAAGAGATTGTTGGGGTGAAGCCTGGCAAAAAATGGAAATTGACTAAGCACAATGTCACTAAGTACATGAATCGTAATCCAAATTAAGATGTCTGTAATATTTCGCATATTAAATAAGTTGGCTCTCATTACTTCAATTATTATTGACGTATCGGTTGACGGAGCGAGGATAAAACTCTTTACGGGCTATAAGACTAAAGTTGCTGATTGGGACTTCAAAAAAGGTTTTGTGAAAACTTACCCTGGGAAAAGTACGAACGTCTTAATTAGTAGGAGGCTTAAAGAAACTGAGTTAACTATATATGAGTACCTCGATCAATACAGATATGGCAAGCCACGACTAAATTTTATTGAGCTGGAAGAAAAGCTCAATCAGTTAATTGATAACCCTCGTACTAGTTTTAATAAGAATAAGAAAAGTGGGGTAGGGCGTGGAGAGGGGACATTCTTAAACTTTGCAGACTACTTTATTAAAGACAGTGAAGCAGGTGTTAGGTTATCTCCAACCAAAAAGAAGTTGAAGCCTTCTACAATTAATAGTTTTAAAACTACACGTAAAAAGATGTCAGCCTTTTTTAATGCAAAGGGGTGGGACTTGAAAATTTGGGAGCTTACTCAGGAGCATATTGATATGCTAAGTGATCATTTGATACTGGATTTAGAATGGTCAATGAACACGCACGCCAAATTTATGATGGATTTGCTGCAGATATTTAAGTATGCGGTGAAGCTTAAGAAGCTGCCGCCTGCGATTTTAACCGAGTTAAAATTTGATACAAGTAGAGAGGAGACGGATGCCATTTACATCACCATGGATCAGATTAAAGAGATGTATGCGATTAAGAAATTTGATTTGCCTGAGCAGGAAGTGGTGCGCGATATGTTTGTTATTGGTTGCTTTACGGGTATGAGATTCTCGGACTATAGTGTCCTAGATCCAAGCGCCATTCGTAACAATAGGCTGTCTTTTATACAGGTAAAAACAGGAGCGAAGGTTACGATACCAATACATCCAATAGTGAATGAGATTTTGCAGAAATACAAATATGTGTTGCCACCTGTGCCAAGGAATAATGAATTCAATGCAATAATTAAAACAGTGGGAGAGAAGATGCCGAGTTTGCATGTGCCATTTACGAAACAGATTACATACAAACGAGAGCTGGTTGAGATTGAGAAGATGAAGTATGAGTTTCTAATGACGCATACTGCGCGCCGTTCGTTCTGCTCCAATGAATATATAAGAGGTACCGATCCCATGATAATCATGTCTATTAGTGGGCATAAATCGTACAAGTCGTTCATGCGATACATTAAAGTATCTGGCGATCAGTTCGCCGACAAGATGGAAAAGATATGGCAAGAGCGCGAAGAAAAGGGGCTTTAATCATAAGTGTACGCTCACAAAGTGAGCATACACTTATGCAATTTTTTTAAAAACAAAAACCAAATAATATGGCTACTATCAACCAAAAAGTCGATCAGTTAAACAAGTTAACAATGATCGCAATGACATCGGAAGATGCATACATGCACACTGCAAATGAGGA
>CANGMZ010000192.1 GCA_947454715.1 Chitinophagaceae bacterium | reverse complement strand
GTAAAACATCAATCTGAAAGTTGTTTTTGACGACATAATAATTTTATCAAATGGCCCCCCATTTTGAGTACAAATTTGATGACAAAATCTCGAGTTGCAAAACGTCAAAACGAGACAGGACGCGACATTGAGCGACATACTGTGACGTAATTGGTGTTTTTTTGGATTACGTCACAAGTTGCAAAATAAATGTGTCGTTTTATGGCGTTTTAAGTCGTTTTCAGAGCCATGTTTTTCCATAAAAAAACCCCGATTATCATTGATAATCAGGGTTTTAGCTTATTTCTTGTTAGAAATGATGCGGAGAAAGAGGGATTTTTACCACTCTTGTAATTCGCTATATATCAGTAATTTGAAATACTTTTTAAATTAGGGTAACCGATTTTACCCCCTTTAAATCGCAAACAATTCATCCTATTTGTGAAATGTAAATGTATTCATTTGTAATGAAACGGCAAATAAAACTTAATAAATATTGATTAAAAAAATCAAAAAAGTTTGAAATTTAGATGTTTGATAATTGTTCTAGTTAATGATTTTTAAAAACTGAATAACAAATCTGCTTTTTCTAATTTGATTTGAGGCTTATTTAATTCTATGACTGCTGATTTAACTTTAATTTTATCCTCCGTTGATAAAAATATAGGGATCAATTCTTTTATGTCTATTTTTAATAACCTATTTATTATAATCAAATCTTTAAGAGTAAATGGCTTTATTCCATTCATTAATTCGGACATGTGCGTTTTACTTTTATGACCCAAAATATGACCTAAATTTTCTTGAGTCAAATCAAGGGCTTTTAATTTTTTACGTATCTGCTGTTTTCTATTCTCAATAAAAACTCTTTCTTGTTCGGCAATAATCTCTGACTTGTCACTTTCAATTACTTTTTCATCAGTTAAAGTATCTAAATTAGACCACTCTTTATTTTCATATACTTCAATTAAATCTCTTAATTTTTTTCTGAGATTTTTAAAATGTAAACTGTCTTTGGATAGTAACCTTAACTTTCTATCAGCAATCATTGCTCTTTCTAGATCCAATTCATTATTAATTGAACCACTTTCAATGAATTTTTCGATGTCAAAATTTGTTTTCATTATTCAATATGATTTTTATCTCTAAGCCATTTTTCAATGGATGATTTATTATTTTTAAAAACTCTTTCATATTCTTGATGCGTTCCCGTCCAGATTATGGTAGCTTCACCGTCTTCATCTAGCTCAATTAAAATTAATGTTCTATGAATATAAATATCAAAAAAATAGAAACCATCACTGTGAACACAATCAGCATCTTTTCTAATTTCAGATAGAACTGATTGCTTCGGGTCAAATTTTTCTAAATCTTCTATTAATTTATCGACTTCATCACACAACTTCCTATTGCCGATATTTTTCTTTTTTAATTTTAAAATTGTTTTCTTTCCTAAAACTCTCATAATAATTATTGCAAATATAAAAATATGTTCGGAATATAACCGAACTTTTGTGTTAATTTTTAATTTTTTTTACTTTCAGTAATTCAAATGTACTCCTTCTTTTTATTTAATTACTAAATTTCTACTCATCAATTAAAAATTATTTTACAAATTCTAATATTTGAGTTTTAAAAAAGACATTATCTTTGTAGCATGTTAATCTTATTAGACATAGATGGTGTAATGCTTTCGGCATCTTCTTGGAAACCAGTTGAGAAATTAGACGATGGTTTTTCAAATTTTAGCCCAAGAGCTGTTTCAAATCTTCAAAGAATTATTTCGGAGACTGGGGCTTCTATTATCTTAACTACATCTCATAAATCTACTTATAGTTTGTATCAGTGGCATAATATTTTTAAGAAAAGAGGTATTAATGTGTCTATTGTAGGCAAACTTGATGACAATACCACATTTTTGAGCCGTAAGGAAGAGATCCTAAATTGGCAATTTAAAAACAAAGGGATTAATGATTATGTTATTATCGATGATGATAAGTCGTTGAATGGTTTACCAAGTATCATTAAAGAAAAGGTCGTTCTTACAAGTCCTATGGTAGGTTTAACAAATGATGATGCTTTATCTGCTATTAAAACTTTAAAGAAATACGAATTAGTTTATGGCTACTAAAAAATTAATTAATATTGATGACTAGTCCTAAATAAACGATACAGATTATTAGACAAAAATAGACAAATTAAACAGCATCAAAAACGTTTTTGATGCTGTTTTTAGTTTTATAGGTTTTTATTCAATTTGTATTTCTATAGTCGGAAAAAGAGGGATTTGTACTCATTCTCTAATGCGTTTATATATAAGGTCATCGAGACCATTCATTTTAAGAATACCTTTAAAAAGAGCCTTGCCTAAGTTTGCAGCTAACTTTGTTTTTCTACTTTTTAGAATTGGATAAAGATTTAAAACAATTTGAGTTTGAATATCATCTATTGAATTTAAACCAAAAAGGGATATTAAAATTGGAGTGTATTTTTTTTTATTGTCTGTTATTAAAGGGGTTTCACGAATTAATTTCTTTAAATTACTTTCATAATAATATGTTTTTCCGCTACCCCATTCTCCCGAAATTACAATAGCGTAATTTGTTTTAATCTTCAAATACTGAAGAACGATTTCATCTAACTTATTCATTGATTTTTTAACTAAATGTCCCTTTAAATTTAAAGGGTTAAAAATTGTTCATATAGTATTTTGGCGTAATAATGCCCATAACGATTTATAATAACTTTACTCAACAGTATTGGCAAAGAATAGATTAAAACTAATATCCATCCTAAATTTTTTAATGAAAAATCACAGATTGAATTTGAAAATAAAACAATAGCTATTGACAGTAATAAAGCTAAGAATGAGCCTCCAATTAAATTTCTGAAAAATCCATATTCAATATTGTGTTGCAACAACATCGCATTTTCTCTTAAAACGTTCCTTATTTGAGAAACAGCAGCTACGATTAATTTTCTTGCTCTTAATTCGTCTCCAAACTCTTCAGGCGAATTAAGCAGAATAATATTGAATTTATCTTTAATTTTTGTCTCAATGTTTTGCTTTACACTTGATTCAATTTCATTATTTGATTTGAGCAGCATATTTGTCGTAGGCATATATATTTCATCTTTAAAATAAAGCCTTTGAAAAATCTCTTTTGACAAAAAGCGATTTATTTGCACAAGCAAGAAAATGATTGCAGCGGAAAATGTAACATTTGTAATTGCCGGAAGGACATCATAAATTCCTTCAAGCTTCTCGCTATATATTGGAGCGATAAACTTATTGTATAAAATTAAAGTCGGAATGGACGTTAGTGCAGTTGGGAAAAGCCTCGCCTTTAGATAATAGCTATTTATTTTCATAATTATTTTGCATTAAGTTGACCAATATAATAAGCTTGATGTTTCATATTATAATTGGGGGCTCCACCAGGGTTGGCACGAAAGTCTTTAGCAAATTCAAAGTTTTTTACAAAAACCTCAATTTTATCGAGTGATGTTTCTAAAACGACATAGCCCGCCTGATTATTTGTGATTCTTATTTTAGGATATTTATCATAAGCTAGATGCTCTGATTTTGCATTTCCAAATAGAGTTATAGCTGGAGTTAGTAAATTTAAAAAGTCATAATTTCGACCCGAATCTCTACCATGATGTGGAGCCAGTAACACATCAATATTTGTAACAGCCTCTTTATGATTTGTTAAGATATAATCCCAAGAGTCGTCATGAGTGTCTCCCGCAAAAAGTATTTTCCATTTACCACCTCCTTTTTTAGGTGGTGTAAATAAGAATGCGTAGGAAGCATCATTATAATCACCAGTCTTATTAGCATTTTGTACAAGCTCTGGGGTTGGACACAAAATTGTAATATCATCCTCTTTATAAAATGAATTATAATTTTTTGAAAAATATGTTTTTCTATTAGTACTAGTGTTTTTACCAGCTCTCAAATTAATGTAAAACTTCCAATCTTCTTTGTTATATCCGGCAAAAGGAGTGTTTAAATCAATTTTCTTATTATTATCCGAATCCCAGGTATTAGCTATGCTAAATTCCTCGTATAAGTCTTTTATTCCATCAAGATGGTCCATGTCAGGATGAGATATAATGAACCTGAAAATGTTGTTATGAGTTAATATCCTCTTTAGGTATTCAATTGGGTTATCTGGTGTTTTTTTTTGGTCATAATTTTTCTTACCAGTAGGAACAAAAGTTCTATTTCTCATTTCCTCTCTTTCCTTTGAAGCTTTAACAGCTTTTTCTTCTTCTGTATCTTCATCATTGTAAGCAGCACTTACATCTATTACTGTTACACGACCCGAATCATGTTGAATAATATTGCAATCTCCTTCGAGAACATTTAAAAAATGAATTGTTGACATTGTTATAGTTTTAATTGGAAAATATAATTTGCTAAGATAAAAAATTAACAATTAAATACTCACTATTTAAAAGCTATTTAATTGATAATTAAAATAAGAACCGTGCTACATTTCTGCAACACGGCTTTCCAAATGAACCCAAATCAAAAACTATTTTTTAGCTTTTGCTTTAACAACTCTGCCACCTTTGACATATCGGTAACCCTTTTTTAGTGTTCCGTCTTTTTTAACTCCTTCTCGAACAATTACTCTACTGCATAATTTTTTAGCTGAAATTCTTTTTTTTCCTTTTGATTTTGTTTTTTTTGATACCATGATTTTGAATTTTAATTATTTTACTTTAAACGATAATTTTCTTTTTTTAGGTTCACCTACTATTTTTTTAAAGTACATCGAGTACTTTAAAGTGAGGTCATTACCTCTGTTTTTCTCCAATGT
>CANGMZ010000191.1 GCA_947454715.1 Chitinophagaceae bacterium | reverse complement strand
TATTGTATGCTGATGATAATGACAAGGTGATACCCCCCATTAATGCGTTCAAATATATTGGTTTCAGTGCACCGGGAATGGAGATAGTTGATGAACTGACGCTGAAAGAGTTTTTAACCTTTCACTTCTCATTTAAACGACCACTACCCAACCTGAGTATTAACGATATAATAGACCTTACGGGGCTGCAAGCAGCAGCAGAGAAACCTATAGGCGACTACTCATCCGGCATGAAACAAAGAGTGAAACTGGCACAAGCCATATTCTCAGACTCCCCTATTCTAATGCTCGATGAACCCTGCACCAATCTGGACCAGCAAGGCGTAGATCAATACAGAGAATGGATGGAAAAGTTTGCTGCCGACCGATTAATACTTATTGCATCGAATGATGTGCGGGAATATTTCTTTTGCCGCGATAAAATACTGCTGGAGAACTATAAATAGTTATTTTTGCACCCTATAGTCATGGTCCTGTAGTACAATGGATAGTATAAGAGTTTCCGAAGCTCCAGATCCAGGTTCGATTCCTGGCAAGACCACATTAATACATTCGTTTTAGCACTAATCCCCGCAAATAGAGCATTTGCGGGGATTCTTATTTTAAGTATCCCCCACTTGAAATCACTTTTCGTAGGAATTAGGTTCACCATCACTTCACCAAAACATATTTACTTCACCTAAATTTTGAATGATGGCAACGACGAGATTAGTTTTCTTTCCAAACAAACTAAAGAAAAGTAAGAAGACAGGGAGAATACCAATGTACCTTAGAATATTGCACTTGGGTGTAAAGGCAGAAGCACGATTGAATGCAGATGTAAACGAGAAAGATCTGGCTCTATGGAATGAACGAACAATGAGTTTTGAGCAGAGGGATAATAAAGTAAACAATCGGATTTACTCAATAAAAACTGCTTTTGAAAAGTTAGAAATCCAGAAAAACTACATACTCACGGGACTAACAGCCAAAAGTATAATTAGCGAGCTTACAGGACCTCCAGCAACTGAATTTAAAACGCAGGTTTTAGCTCTCGATTATGTAGAGGGCTACTTTAATAAATACGTCATAAATAATAAATCTTATGTTTATAACACGGTTAAGACGTATAGAAAATCAGTCAATCATTTCAAAAACTACATCGCTAAAAATCGACTAAATGGTTTATTGCTAAACCAATATACGCATGAACACGCTCAGGGGTTTAAATGCTACCTAACAAGCGACTATGATGCCATCTTAAAGAAAGCGATGACAGAGGTTTCAGCCTCTTCAGTTATCTGCAAAATGAAGGTGATTTTCTCGAATGCAATGGATTCTGACTTAATTAGTAAAAATCCATTTACTAAGATTAAGATAACAACTGTGTCCCCTCCAAAGCCGAAATTAACTTTAGCAGAGTTGAAACGAATATCAGAAATAGACTTAGCAGAATTTGAAGGGTTGGAAATATATAGAGATATTTTTTTATTTTCATGCTACACTGGTCTGTCATATAACGACTTTAACGCTCTAAAAAGAAGCACACTTTGCAAAACCGATTTTGGCTTAAAAATTGCCAGCTCTAGAGGAAAAACATCAATGGTTATTGAACAACTGCTAATTGATCAAGCACAAAACATTTTGAAAAAATATGAAAATCATCCGCAAGTAAAAATTTGTGATACATTGCTTCCCCCTAGAAGTATGACTCAAATTAATATTCACCTAAAAATAATTTCAACTATTGGTAAGGTAAATAAAAAATTGAGCACCAGTATAGGACGATGTACTTGTAGACAGCTGTTAAGTGAAGCAGGTGTGCAAGATCCGCTAGTTATTCATTCGATTATGGGATGGAGCACAGCTAAGAGTATCGATTTTAAATACTATTCCAATACACATTACAAATAGGATACGGCAGGGAGAAAGTTCTTTTACCCGGCATAATGAAAGGTAATATTTCTGTTAGTATGAGGTACTCTGCAGGTTTCAGTTTGGCGATGCTCAAACCATATTACTTGAAACTAATGGAAATAGACTACAGCACAACGCCTGAAACCGTTCACATAAAAGAAGCAGACTACTCATCTGCCGATAGTGCTCGTTTTCTTAATCCTAACCTTATTTTCGGCGCATCGAAGTGGACAAAAAGCCTTGATGCGATTGATTATGTGCCAGGTGCATTCTTCGATGCCGCAATTGTGATAACACCGGGTAAGAGCAAAACCTTTGTACAATGCATAACTCTCGGTTGCAATGCTAGTGCTTATTATAAGTCGTTGCCTATAATGCAAGCACAACAGGCATACCCTTGGGAGGTATGCCTGTTTGCTGGGTTAGCTATTGGGAAGAGATGGTAAATTACGCTTTTCAATTAAAGAACTTGCGATATTCTATTATATTTATTATCTTGAATAACTCTCTGTAATGTTTTTTTAAATTTAGCAAATAACACTTTTTTTTTGCTCGCCGGCAATAATGCTACATAGTTGTGAAAATCAATGTTGAGTTCGTAAAGTTCATATGAAGAAAGACTACTCCAATCTTGCGACCCTTTATTAACGTTAAATTTCGCTACTAATTTATTGGTTTCTTTAGTGTAATATAAGATTGCCTCAACTGGGACTTCAACGGCAATATCACCAAGTGAGTCCAAATATTTGTCATCAGTGCACCAATCATTAATAGTGCTTATTATCCTTTTCTTATCAACGGATTTTTCGAAATAAAATTTAACATCCCGTAGAAAAGAATCTTTATCGGATTCTCGAGACCACAAGAGCGAATGCGTCTTAAAATCATAGTATTTTTTGAATACATTATCAGGAAAATTTCGCTTTAACGACTGCGCCCTAACAAGCATTACATTCACTGATTCGGTATCGCATATATATATGTTTTGTGCAGTACAATTATAGTAAACAGAACAAGCAACGAACATTAATTTAATTCCTTTTATCATATCTTTAGTAGCCAAATATGTGAAGATAAGGTAATTTCCCATTGTTCAAGTATTGATACATTCCCACTGCAACATGAAATCCGATTGCACTGGCATTATTGTTTATGTATGTAGTATTAGTAGAATTCTGAACAGAACCAAATTCAATCAATACACCTGCTTTTCCATTGAAATTATTTAAAACAGCTAAGTGCTCATATCTAGTCCTTCCTTTTACTTGTGCAACTGCATTAGAAGGAACATTCATTACGGAAGAAATAGTGGATGCTAAACTTTTCGCAAGTGCTATGCTTTCTGTTTCGTTTGCTTTATCCTGTTGATATACTACATATACATTTTCGGATGTTGTTCCTCCATTCAGATGAAAACTAACAAATATCTCCGATCCACTATTATTGGCAGCGTCAATTCTAAATTGAAATTTATCTTTCCCTTTGACATCATCTGTACGCGTTCTAGTATTATCTATACCAAACATTTTTAGCCAAAAATTTGTGGCCGTTTCTATTTTAAGCGCATAATCGCTCTCTTTTTCTTTTGTATCTTTAGAGGTAGCACCACTGTCGCCCGCTGCTCCATGCCCGGCATCTGTAGTTGTTTTATGCTTTTGTTCATCATCTTGATCCTGCTTCATTTCAAACTCCAATTCCTCCCTACCCTTATCAGAAGATGTTTGATATTCATCTTTTAAATCAGACTCACTACCTCGAACTCCTATTTGCTGTCCTTGCAAAGTACTGTTCGAAGTTCCTCCAGACGCTCCATGAGCATAGCAACCCGTAGGGTCAATCATATTCCCTGGATCATTACCCATACCGGTATAACCACTTGGAAACTGCCCAGCAGGATCAACTCCCCAAAAGCGGCCTATTTGAGGATCATATTGGCGTGCTGTAAAATCATACATATCAAAACCAAGCTCCTCTTGCATCTCTTTCCCTTGGTATTTAAACTTATTCTTTATTGGAGATGCACTTTCCCCCATATTTAAAGTCAGGCCAAAAGGATAATAATGATTCTCCTGTAGTAACGTACCATGATATATATTTACATGCAGCCAATCGAAATACACATCTTTTCCTGTAGCATTACTAATATATACATTCAAATATCCGTTGGCACTGATTGTAATTTTATCAGTCCCTACTTGCTGCCACTGCCCTCCAACCTTACCTACTTGCACTACTCCACTTAATTCAGGCTTAAATACCATTTGCTCGTCAAAAAACAAATAATTGAGATAGGCCCTTGGTATATCTGGATTAGTATTTTGAGAAATGAGTAGATCATAGGCATCATAGTCGGTATTGTTCACTATTTGCTTTAGGTCTAATACGTTCCCAGACTCAGACAATGCATTTGAGAACGCATCGCTAACACTTAATGATGTTAATAAAGAGGACATCATATCTCTAGAAGAATGATAATCTACAGTTGATGTATCGTCGCAAAAGCTCTGTACATCTGCGTTAAATATATCTCCTGCCATAACTTTCACCATGAGCGATGTGCCTATTCTTCGGTCATCTGAATCGCCGTTGAGTCTCGCACAAGAAACATCTTTTTTATCCTGAGTTTCTGGCTTAGAATCTCTTACTAACTCAATATTCGAAAAAATCGCATTTTCATTCCCAGCATCATCAATCTCATGACCCGCATAGTATGAACGATACATAGGTCCTCTAACAACCACATCAACATTATCATCAACATTCCCTAATGGGTCGATTGGAGTATTCTGCCTAATTGTAGCTACTTTTTTCATTTTTATTGATTTCGTTGATTCATGCCCGCAGCTGTGCCTTGTAAAATCCTTCTACCAGAATAATTTTGTTCTCCATAATATGGGGGAGGTCCATAGGTTATGCCTAGTACGGTTATTTTTAAAAAAGTTGGCTTATCCATTTTGTTTAATACTTGATACGCGACCGAAAAT
>CANGMZ010000190.1 GCA_947454715.1 Chitinophagaceae bacterium | reverse complement strand
TGATCGAAATGCGTTTCCAAATCAAATCAGGAACTACTCGAAAAGCGATAGGTGGAAGCCAAGGTATGATAAAAGACCAGAGAGAAATGTTTACTACATTGGAATTAACACCTGTGTGCCGGCAATAGAACTGGAAAAAAAAGAATCACTGATAAACCTTACAACCGCTGCAAAAGTAGACGCTCAATCAGTGGAAATACGACAAAAAGCTGCATACATTCTTAATAGAAACTATGAAGAATACAACGAGCACACAAATTCAAAAAAGACATTCATAGGACTGAAATTAAACGAGGTTTCATATTCTTCACTAAGCATGGGTGCTGGCGAGCAGAGGGTTTTCAAAATCTTAGAAACAATTTACAAGGCACCAGATTATTCACTAATTATTATTGATGAAATTGACCTCACATTACATACAGAAGCACTTAACAAGCTGATTGATATACTAACAGAACGATCAGAAAGGAAAAAACTGCAAATAATATTCACAAGCCATCGGGAAGAGTTGGTTAAGAGAGACGATCTGAATATTAGACATATTTTACAAACACCGACTAAAACACTGTGCTTTAATAAGACTAACCCGGATTGTATCACGAGGTTAACAGGAAGACCAACAAGGGAAATCGAGATATTTGTTGAAGATGATTTAGGTGAAGCAATCTCAAGAAAGGTTACCGAGGAATTATTTATCCACCGGCATTGCTCAATAAAAAGGTTTGGGGCAGCAACAAACTCATTTTCATTAGCTATGGCAATGAATTTAAAAGGAGAACCAACTGAAAACATAGGTGTTTTTTTAGACGGAGATGTATACAGAACCCACGAAGAAAAGATAGCAGGTATCAGGTCGGTATATTCTGGCAATGAAGCAGATGCGGATCAAAGAAGGTTAAATGCAATAAGCTGTATTTATCAGTTTGACCTTCCAGGTGGTATGCAACCAGAGGCGTATATCAATAGTTCAATTCGGAAACTAAATGACAAGTCAGAAATTGTAAATGTGGCTTTAGGAATTAACGGAGTAAGGGATAAGCACGAGTATGTTCAGAGAATACTTGAAATATTAGGTTACCAAAAAGATCACGGACTTAGTAAAGTGATTGACAAATTATCGGAAACTCCAGAATGGATAACATACACTCAGCCACTTAGAGATTGGCTGCGATTAAAGATTGCTGCTTTGCACATTGTGCCAAACTAATAAAAGCAATAAAAAAGGGGAGTGCAGCAGAAAAGTCATAACTGCCTAAATCCTGCCTAAAATGAAGCTCTTAAAATGATGAAACCCGCTACAAGAGCGGGTTTCATTTTTCATAAAGTCGGGAAGACAGGATTCGAACCTGCGACCCCCTGGTCCCAAACCAGGTGCGCTACCGGCCTGCGCTACTTCCCGGGTAATCTATTCAGCGGTGAGGGCGGGATTCGAACCCGCGGTACACTTTAAGGCGTACGGCAGTTTAGCAAACTACTGGATTCGGCCACTCTCCCACCTCACCTGGGCCTTTTTTATGAGCTGTTCCCCGTTCTAAGGGAGTGCAAAGATAAGAGGAGTTGTTGAATAAACAAAAAGATTTTTGAACTTTTTTCTTCTTTTTATTTTCCTAATATCTTAGGTCTCTTTTTATTGTTAAATGCTTGCCAGTTGCACCTTCTGGAGTATTTCCATCAGGTTCTCTTTATACTCTGTGTCGGTCTCCATCAGGTTCTCAACAGTTTGGCAAGAGTGTATAACTGTAGTGTGATCAAAGCCGCCAAAATGGTCGCCAATGGTCTTCAAAGATTGCTTTGTAAATTTCTTAGCAAAATACATCGTTATCTGGCGGGCAAGTACTACTTCACGCTTACGAGTCTTCGTCAATAATTTCTCATAAGGTACATGGTAATAGTCACACACCAACTTCTGTATGTTTTCTATGGTCATTTCACGGGCTGCTGTCTTCACGAAATTCTTCATTACGCGTTTCGCCAGCTCCATATCAATTTCCTTCTTGTTCAGCGTAGCCTGTGCAAACAATGCTATCAGTGCGCCTTCCAACTCACGAACATTACTTTGAATGTTGTATGCCATGTATTTCACCACATCATCAGGTATTTCTAAACCTTCATGACGCATTTTTACACGCAATATCGCTTGTCTTGTTTCGAAGTCAGGTGCTTGTATATCTGCATTCAAACCCCAGCGGAAGCGACTCAGCAAACGTTCTTGCATACCTTCCATATCTCTTGGTGCGGTATCGCTCGTAAGTATTATCTGTTTGCCACTCTGGTGCAAGTGATTGAATATTGCAAAGAAAACATCTTGTGTTTTTACCGCAGGTACAAACAAGTGGATATCATCCATAATCAATACATCAATCAGCTGATAGAAGTGAATGAAATCATTAATCTCATTATTCTTAGCGTGGTCAATAAACTGATTGATGAATTTTTCTGCACTTACATAAAGTACAGACTTGTTAGGGTGCAATCTGCGTACTTCATTACCTATAGCCTGAACCAGATGCGTTTTACCCCAACCAACCCCTCCGAATACAACCAGTGGATTGAAAGATGTTGCGCCCGGTTTCTGAGCAACGTGCAAACCTGCCGAGCGGGCCACACGATTACAATCACCTTCTACGTAATTGTCAAATACATAGTTGGCATTTAACTGCGGGTCTATCTGCATGCGCTTAAGGCCCGGAATTGCATAAGGTGTTTTTATATTATGTGGATCATCCCACTTAAGTGGCATGTCTATATAATTGTTCTCTTTTGGCGGGCGGGTGTGCGTACTGCCTGGCATGTTAATAGAAGCGGGGTTGCGCTGAGTAGCACTACCTTCCATTAAAATGCGATATTCCAAACGTGCAGCTTTACCCAACACACGCTTGATGGTCTTACCTAATAACTCAACATAATGTTCTTCAAGCCACTCATAAAAAAACTGGCTAGGAACCTGTAACGTAACTATATTGTCATTTAGACTTACAGCTTTGATGGGTTCAAACCATGTTTGATATGTGCGCCAGTTGACATTATCCTTAATGATCGCAAGACACTTTTCCCAAAGTTGCTCCACATCATTTTGAGGATTTTTGTCAGTATTGTAAATGTCTTTATTCATATTTGTTAACAACGCTCAACAAGTTAATTGATTTTGTTACCCGGCAGTAATAGCGATAAAAAAACGATCTGAAATGATCTGTATTTTCAGGCACTTTTATTACCCTTCTGATTTTATTATTTGCAGCAAATTTCTTTGCTATTTCCCAACACCTTTCAAGTTAATCCACAATTCCTTTTTGGGAGAACGAAATTGCTAACATTTTGTTGAAAAAAAAAATCATTTTGCTATTGTTAGTTTAGTTTGGATTACAGTGTGGGCATTGCGCTGATTGTCATTTTTTTACCGCAATACACACTATGTCAAATCATTAACAACTATTCGATTTTCTTTTTAGAATTTGTTTATTTCTTACATGCATTCTTTTTCTTACAATCTTCTGAAACGCTTTATTGGCAACAGTTTCATGCGTTACTACAGATTTATTTTGTCGTATATGATCATCAATTCCGCTAACAGTGAAAATAGCGATATTTTTATAAAATAAATTAACTAATTCGAGTAGTGAAATGAAAAAATTTTTCAACGACAGTAAAAGTACCGGTATAGTTTTGCTTTGCTGCACTGTCGTGTCTGTTTTGCTGGCAAATGGTGTGCAAAACAGTCCTTATCTCACACTCTGGACCACTCATTTTACAGAGATAAGTATTGTACCTCATTCTTTGTTGCATGTCATAAATGAGGGGTTGATGAGTGTCTTCTTTTTCTTTGCAGCAATTGAGATAAAAAGAGAGGTGATTAGCGGAGAACTTAACTCTGTTAAGAAGGCTTTAATGCCGCTGATGAGTGCTGTTGGCGGTATGTTGGTGCCTGCATTTATTTACCTTGTTTTGTGTGGCGATAAAAGTAATAACATAGGGTGGGGCATACCTATGGCCACCGATATTGCATTCTCATTGGCTATCTTTTCTTTATTGGGAAAACGTGTGCCGGTAGCATTACGTATATTTCTTACTGCAGTAGCAGTTATAGATGATATAGGAGGTATTATTACCATTGCTGTCTTTTACCCGGGCAATATGAATATGTCTTATCTATTAATGGGTATGGGTACATTAGCTGTTCCTATATTGCTTAGTTACAAGAAAGTCAGCAATGTACTGTTCTACATTCCTTTTGGTTTGCTGTTGTGGTTCTTTATATATAATTCAGGAGTCAGCACTTCGTTGGCTGGCGTGCTTATGGCATTTGTTATGCCCTCATCGTTATCGCACAAGTTATTAGAGCGACTGCATATACCTGTCAATTTTATTATTCTCCCTTTGTTCGCAATGGCAAATACCGCTATTGTGTTTCCTGATAATATAACTCAGGTGTTTACCTCGCCGGTGTATATGGGCATTTTTGCTGCATTGAGTGTAGGCAAGCCCTTGGGTATTTTCTTATTTGCAAATGTTGCAGCTGCATTAAAGATTGCCACACTGCCAAAAGGTATTTCGCAACTTCAGCTACTGTCGGTAGGTATTATATGCGGTATAGGCTTTACTGTGTCATTGTTTATCACTTCTTTGGCATTTGCAGATGCCGGTAATATTATGGCAGCGAGGTTGGCTATTATCTCTGCGTCCTTACTTTCGGGTGTTGTTGGTTATTTCCTGTTGAAATTGGCTACAAATACTGCAAAAAAATAAACCTGCGCTCTTGCGCAGGTTTATGGGGTAATTTTATAATAATTATTAGATATCTCTCTTAGGGTCAAATGCTTCAAGCGCGTTTGCTACTGCAGTAAGGAAGCTTGCACCCAATGAACCATCTACAACACGGTGGTCATAACTCAAAGATAAGTACATCATGTGGCGT
>CANGMZ010000189.1 GCA_947454715.1 Chitinophagaceae bacterium | reverse complement strand
TTAGATGTTCATTTCAATCTGGTTGTAGGTATTTTATTTATAACACAAGTATAACGCATAAGTATTTTTTGTGCATATTTTTTTAAATATTTTTCATACCTTTGCACCTCAAATTTAAAATTTTATCTCTTTAATAATATAAAAATGGCAGACTTACGCTTACAGCGCAACATTGGTATAGCCGCCCATATTGATGCCGGCAAAACCACAACTACCGAACGTATTCTTTACTACACCGGTGTTAATCACAAGATAGGTGAAGTGCACGAAGGTGCCGCTACCATGGACTGGATGGCTCAGGAACAAGAGCGTGGTATTACTATCACTTCAGCAGCAACTACTTGCTTTTGGAACTTCCCTACGGTACAGGGTAAAGTGATGCCAGACACAAAAAAATACAAATTTAATATCATTGATACTCCGGGTCACGTGGATTTTACCATTGAGGTAGAACGTTCTATGCGTGTATTGGATGGTCTTGTTGCTTTGTTCTCAGCGGTTGATGGTGTTGAGCCTCAGTCTGAAACAGTTTGGCGCCAGGCTAATCGTTACAGAGTTCCACGTCTTGGTTTCGTAAACAAAATGGACCGTGTTGGTGCTGACTTCCTTATGGTGGTTCAGCAGGTTCGTGACATGCTTGGTGCTAAGTCAGTTCCATTGCAGTTACCAATCGGTGCAGAAGATAATTTCAAGGGTGTTGTCGATCTTATCCAAATGAAGGGTATGATATGGGATGATGCAACTCAGGGTATGACTTACACTGAAGTGCCTATTCCTGACGATATGAAGGAAGATGTTGATTACTGGCGTGCACAGCTTGTAGAAGCAGTGGCTGAGTATGACGACACTTTGATGGAGAAATTCTTCGAAGATCCAAACAGCATCAGCGAAGCTGAAATTCACGAAGCTGTTCGTAAAGCTACAATCGACTTGAGCATCATTCCAATGATGTGCGGTTCAGCATATAAGAACAAGGGTGTACAGACAATGCTTGATGCAGTTATCCGTTACCTACCTAGCCCATTGGATGTAGAGGCAATCACAGGTACTAACCCTGACACTGGCGAAGAAATCGTTCGTAAGCCAGATGCTAAGGAACCATTTGCTGCTTTGGCGTTTAAAATCATGACCGATCCTTTCGTTGGTCGTTTGGCGTTCTTCCGGTGCTATTCTGGTCATCTTGATGCAGGTTCTTATGTATTGAATGTACGTTCTGGTAAGAATGAGCGTATCTCTCGTATCATGCAGATGCACGCTAACAAGCAGAATCCTATCGATTTCATCGAAGCTGGTGATATCGGTGCGGCTGTTGGTTTTAAAGAAATCAAAACAGGTGATACTCTTTGCGATGAAAAGCATCCTATCGTTTTGGAAAATATGTTTATTCCAGAACCGGTTATCTCTATCTCTGTAGAGCCTAAAACTCAGGCAGACGTTGATAAAATGGGTATGGCTATCGCTAAACTTGTAGAAGAAGATCCTACATTACGCGTTAAGACTGACGAAGACACCGGCCAGACTATCTTAAGTGGTATGGGTGAGCTTCACCTTGAAATCATCGTTGACCGTATGCGTCGTGAATTCAAAGTGGAAATCAATCAAGGTGCTCCGATGGTTGCTTACAAGGAAGCATTTACGCTTACTGTAGAACACCGCGAAATATATAAGAAACAAACGGGTGGTCGCGGTAAGTTCGCTGATATCCAGTTTGAAATCGGACCTGCTGACGAAGAATTCCTGAAAGAAGGAAAGGGTCGTTTCCAGTTCATCAACGAAATCTTCGGAGGTTCTATTCCTCGTGAATTTATCGCTCCGATACAGAAAGGTTTTGAAGCATCTATGACTAACGGTCCTTTGGCTGGTTTCCCTGTAGAAAGTATGAGAGTTCGTATTTTCGACGGTTCTTTCCACCAGGTCGATTCTGATGGTATGTCTTTCGAACTTTGCGCTAAATCTGGTTTCCGTGAAGCAGGTAAGAAAGCAAAAACTGTTATTCTTGAGCCAATCATGAAGGTAGAAGTAACTACTCCGGATCAGTACATGGGTGATGTAACAGGTGACCTTAACCGTCGTCGTGCAATGCTCGAAGGTATGGATAGCCGTAACAACCTTCAGGTGATTAAGGCAAAAGTTCCATTGAGCGAAATGTTCGGTTATGTAACTCAGCTTCGTTCATTGTCTTCTGGTCGTGCAACTTCAGTAATGGAGTTCAGTCACTACTCAGCAGCACCTCGTAACATCGAAGAGGAAGTTGTTGCAAAGTCTGGCAGAAGAAATAACAACTAATCAATTTATTCTTTTGAATAATAGGAAATGCCCCAACTTATGTTGGGGCATTTTTGTTACAGGGAGTAGGCAAACAGGCCATCTGTAACATAATTTCCTTTTGGCAACCATCGCCAATTCATTTACCTTTAAGTATAGTATTACATAACTATGGACGAATACATTTCATTTGAGCAGATACCGTTTGGTACTGATAATTTTGCAGATAACCCAGAGCCTAGGTGTCCTTGCGTTTTATTGCTTGATACTTCTATTTCTATGGGCGGAATGCCCATAGCGCAGTTGAATGAAGGGGTCAGAACTTTTAAGCAAGAACTATTGCAGGATCCATTAGCTACGAAGCGCGTTGAAGTGGCTATTGTCACTTTTGGACCGGTAGCTATAGAAACCGATTTTCATACAGTGCCCAATTTTCACCCTCGTGAGTTGGATACTACCGGTGATACTCCGCTAGGTGCAGCGATAAGTCTGGGTGTAGATATGGTTGCAAAAAGAAAGAAAGAATATAAAGAGCATGGAATATCGTATTACAAGCCATGGATTATATTAATAACTGATGGTGCGCCAACTGATGAATATAAGAAAGCAGCCATGCAGATAAGAGAAGGTGAAGCAAGCAAATCATTCGCATTTTTTGCTATTGGTGTAGAAGGTGCTAATATGGAGATTTTGAAAGAAATATCTGTTCGTGCACCTATAAAGTTGAAAGGCCTTATGTTCCGTGAATTTTTCCAATGGTTGTCTGCATCCATGAAAATGGTATCTGCAAAGAGCCCTGGTAGTAATATAAACTTGTTACCGCCAAGTGGTTGGTCTGAATTATGATTTGGAAAACAATAGGTAAAAGTGTTATCGGAACTTCTCATATTGCTGTAGATAAGCCTTGCGAAGATACCATCGCATATAAGGTAGTCATCACTGCAGGTGGAGAAGAAGTGTTGATTTGTTGTGTAAGTGATGGTGCAGGTAGCGCCCGTTTTGCAGTTGAGGCATCATTATATTGCACGCAATCTGTTACTGATGTTTTAGTCGAATTAGCTCACTCGGGTGTTGATATAGATAAGGCAAAGATATATGAAGTATTAGAGCGTTTGTATGATGGTTTAGAGGCCACTGCCGCAATGGATAACGAGGCACTGAATGAATATTCGTGCACTTTGTTGGGCTGTTTTATTACTAACAGATATTCTGTCTTTTTTCAGATTGGTGACGGTGCAATAATCAGAAATGATGAGGCCGGATTCTACACTTACGTATGGTGGCCAGACAATGGGGAGTATCAAAACACAACATCGTTTCTTGTTGATGACAGAAGTCTGAGTAACTTAAAAGTTGCTGTAATTGAAGGGAAAGTTGATGAAGTAGCCATCTTTTCTGATGGCTTACAGATGTTGGCACTTAATGTTGAGAACAAACAAGTACATCAGCCGTTTTTTACCGGTTTATATCGTTATTTGCGAATGGCAGATGATGAGGGGAAGTTGGGTGTGCTGAACAGAAAACTTGGTGAATATCTCTATAGCCAGCCAATTAATGAACGAACCGACGACGATAAAACACTTTTTTTGGCCACGAGGCTATCTTAAATGACATTGAAGGGGTTACATAGTGAACAATATATTCTTGGCCGCGAACTTGGTAGGGGCGGAGAGGGTACGGTGTATGAACTCCAAAATGACAGTAGTAGGGTATTAAAGCGTTATAATGAACTGCTGACAGCTACTCAGGTCAATAAGCTAAAATTGATGGTGTCTATGCGTAGCCCCGGTATTGAGGCTTATGCTGCATGGCCCGAGGCACTGGTGGTCGATGATAAAGACAATATTTGTGGCTTTGTGATGAAAAAGCTAACCGGATTTGTGCCCTTGCACATGATTTTCAGTCCGCTCGATCGTAAAAATAAGTTTCCGGATAAAGGCTATAATTTTTTAGTTCACGTTGCTAGGAATCTCGCAACTGCTTTCCATAAGCTTCATGATGCAGGTTTGGTTGTAGGAGATGTCAATGAAGGTAATATTCTTATAAGTTCAGCAGGTTTAGTATCTTTCATTGATTGTGATTCGTTTCAGGTAAAAGGAACAGATAGCATTTATTTCTGTGAGGTAGGTGTGCCACGTTACACTCCACCGGAGCTGCTTTCGGCACAAACATTTGAAAATGTAGTAAGAACAATCAATACAGATAGTTTTTCATTAGCAATACTTATTTTTCAATTATTGTTTCTTGGTCGCCATCCTTTTGCTGGAAAAAACAAGTCGGCTCAGGATATTGATGAAGAAACTGCAATACGGTTACATGAGTTTGCTTATTCCTTATCTGCTAAAAAGAAAAAACTATCTCCTCCCAATGATAGCTTTAATATCTCCAATCTAAACGATGATCTGATCAGTTACTTTCATAAAGCTTTTGAAACTGATGATAGGCCATTACCCGGAAGTTGGGTAAAAGCGTTAGATGCATTTATTCTTGAATTGGTAATATGTAGTGAGTCAAATTTACATTCTTATCCAGCTAAATTAAAAGAATGTCCCTGGTGTTATTTTAAACGCACGAGGGGAATAATGTTTTTTCTCGACGATACAGTTCTTAAAGCTAATGCAGTACTGAATGACATAGAACATTTTGTGAATGGCTTC
>CANGMZ010000188.1 GCA_947454715.1 Chitinophagaceae bacterium | reverse complement strand
TGTTCATGCTGCCCAACTCCACATTACCCACCATGTGGTCAACATATTTCAAGCCTGTAGGGATTGGATTGTATTCAGATTCCCATGCTTCAAAGCCTGGTAAGAATATGCCTGAGTAATTTTTTCTTTCTACGAAAATGTGCACTGTGTCGCCATAAGTACGTATACCTGCACGAACTACTTCACCCATATCGTCTTTTTCAACAACCGGTTCAAAGTATACTTCTGCTCCGCGAGATATGGTTTCTTCAAATGCTTTACGCGCATCGTCTACCCACAATGCAATCACTTTAACTCCATCGCCATGTTTTTTAATATGTTCTGCAACAGGGCTCGATGAGTTGAGCGGAGTAGTGAGTACCAATCTTATTTTGTCTTGTACCAACACATAAGAAACGTGATCCTTTACTCCTGTTTCCAAACCTGCATAAGCCAATGATTGAAAGCCGAATGCCGTTTTGTAGTAGTGTGCAGCTTGCTTGGCGTTACCTACATACAGTTCCAGATAGTCGGTCCCGTTTATCGGAAGAAAATCCTGCGCTTTATCAAAGATTTTTTCGATACCATAATTGTAATTGGTTACATTTTTGAGATTCTGCGTATCCATAAAATATCTGTTTTTATTCTGTGATCCATGATTTGTAATAACCGTCAATTTCTATCTCCATAGCTTCTTCTGTTACCATAACAGGGTTGAACGGGTCTATCATAACAGCTAATTCCTGTGTTTCTTTCTTACCTATACTACGCTCAATAGCTCCCGGGTGTGGTCCGTGTGGTATACCGCCCGGGTGCAACGTAATTTGACCAGCCTTGATATTGTTACGACTCATAAAGTCGCCGTCAACATAATACAACAGTTCATCGCTATCAATATTACTGTGGTGATATGGTGCAGGAATAGCCAGAGGATGATAATCATATAATCTTGGTACAAACGAACACACCACAAAGTTTTTACTTTCGAATGTCTGGTGTACCGGTGGTGGCATGTGAATGCGGCCTGTTATTGGTTCAAAATTGAAGATGGAGAATGTATAAGGATAATGGTATCCATCCCAACCCGCAACATCGAATGGATGGTTGGCATATACATAAGGAAACATCATTCCTTTCTTCTTAATGAAAATATCAAACTCACCTTTCTCGTCGTGAGTTTCCAGATTCATTGGCCTCTTTATATCACGCTCGCAAAATGGTGAATGTTCTAGTAATTGACCGAAATCGTTTCTGTAACGTCTTGGCGTAAATATAGGGTCGAAAGACTCTATGAATAACAGCTTATTCTCAGTCGTGTCGAAGTTGATTTGATATACGGTACCTCTTGGTATAACGATATAGTCACCATACTTAAAGTTCAATGAACCATACATGGTTTTGAGTACGCCACTGCCTTTATGCACAAAAAGCATTTCATCAGCGTCCGCATTCTTATAAAAATATTTCGTAGACTCCATAGGTGCTGCAAGACCTATGTGCATGGCTCCATTTACAAAAAGCGTTTTACGACTTTCCATATAATCAGCAACGGGCTTAATGTCAAAGCCATTAAAACTCATAGCATTAAGTCCATTTTCTACGGCTATCTTAGGTTTCACAGAATATGGTTCACCTTTCTGTTTTACGCACGTTGGCGGATACAGATGATATACCAATGAGGATAGTCCGGCAAAGCCCTGTGTGCCTACCAATTCTTCCTGATATAAATTTCCATTAGGTTGGCGGCTCACTATGTGGCGCTTTTCCGGTACAATTCCTAAACTGTGATAAAACGGCATGAGTTACAATTTTCAGTAACAAACGTATTAAAAACACATGCCTGAAAACATGACCTCAGACAGTATGTAAAATAATTTTGGTCAGTTTGGATAGCAGGATATCTGAAATAGGGTATATATCAGACGAATTGAACTGTATTAAAGATTATGTTTTCTGAAAACAGATAGAGACGCAAAATTGCGCCTCTATCTGTTAATTATAATATGTGTGTTGTGGTCTATCTCACCAATGTACAATCTCCTTTTTGTTCCAGTGTGCTACCGCCACAGTCATACTTAATATAGTAGTAGAAAGTGCCCATGTCCTGCGGCTCACCATTAAATTTACCATCCCATTGAGGATAAGAATCATTGGTTTCAAAAACTGTTTGCCCAAAGCGGTTCATAATTCTGAATACATGGAATTTATGATGTCCTGTAAATATAGGTCTGAAATAGTCATTTTTGCCGTCTCCATTTGGCGTGAATGCATTAGGAAACGAAACCAGACAACATGCATCAGGATTAATATCCAGTACACCTATTCCTTTACAACCAAATGGGTCAGTTACGGTAAGTGTTACCTGACTTTGCATTTGCTCAATTTGTCCCCAAATTGACGGCTTGTTGTTATTATTAAAGAAGTGAGTAGGCTCCCATAGATACGAGTATGCCGGATTCTCATAATCAGCAACAAACAATATACTATCTTCAAGGCATAATGCACCAGATCTTAACGGATGTATAGTAAACGTTGCTTCAGGCAATGAATGCACTCTCACTGTATCTAACCATGGTACTGATGAACAACCATCGATTGTTACGGTTGTCAAGGACAAAATATGTATACCTGTATCGTTAAAACTAACTCTATATGGTCCTCCGGTATTCTCATTATGAGTGACTACATTAAGCACAGGTGATGTAGACATACTAACACCATCAACCAACCAGATGTAGGAATATGCATTGTTAGAATGTGCTGTTAATGCAAGCCCTACTGTATCACCTAAACAAATTTCCTGATTAATATAGGCCTCTGAAATGGGGAATGATACTGTTTTTATGGTGAAGGTTTCTGTGGTGCTGCATTCGCCATTAAAATTTCCTATAGTAACACTTCCTGTATTATAAACAGGATGGATAGTATCAAATTTAATATTGATAATAGAAGAGCTAAGTGTAGTGCCATTAATTAAGTAGCCTGTTGCAGGTATTGTCCAGCTATAGGCAGCACTTACGAATACCGAACCACTATCTATTACCGGTGTTATAGAAACTGAATCTTCGTTACAAATTACTGTTCTGTAGTTGAGTGTAAATTTAGGTGTTGGTAGTATAGTCACTTTAATCGGTGTCTTATCACTTTCGCAGCCATTAACTGTTTGACTCACTAACCAATAGCTACCTGTAGGATAGTTATATACTGATGTTTGTATAGTTGGTGCACCTGTGAGCGGAGTAGATGCACTGGTGTACCAATTCAGTATTCCTGTTGTTCCGGATACCTGAACAGTTATTGGTGCCGGAGAGCTGAAGTCTTGACAATATGAAGTGTCATAAGTTAACGGTGCAGAAGGCTTCACTATAATTGTAACCACATCTGTTGCACTATCACTCACGCAACCCGCTGTCGATGTTTGCGTAACATAGTAGGTAATATTTCCGGGTGTGTTAGTTGATGGTGTCGGTGCTATTGATAATGCAGCGGTTGTGCCTGGTCCGTACCAAAGTAAATTACTTCCTACTGCTGCAACTGCTATCGCTGAGCTGAATTGGCAATAAGTTTGTGTAATTACTGTAGGCGGTGCCGGTGTTGGATTTACAGTAAATGGATAGGTAACACTGCATGAACCTAATGTGTAAGTAATGGTTGTAACTCCTGCAGTATGACCTGTAACTAGGCCTGTAGCTGAATTTATTGACGCAATTGCCGGGCTGCTGCTGCTCCATGAACCGCCCGTACTCGTGTTATATAGTGTTGTAGACTTTCCCGGGCATACATTGTTTACTCCTGTTATCAGATTTATCGGGTTGACAATAATTGCATCAACAGAGCTATCACTTACGCAGCCGGCAGTACTTGTTTGAGTAACATAATAAGTTATTGTTCCTGCACTGGTTGTTACAGGTGTTGGTGCAACAGTCATACCTGCTGTTACCCCCGGACCATACCATGTAAGATTTATACCGGTTGCAGCAACAGGAACCGCTGTCGCCCATTGGCAATAACTCTGAGGTGTTATAACAGGTGCAGTAGGTTTTGGGTTAACCGTAAAACTTAATGTTGAGTAACAACTACCTAATGTGTAGGTGATTGTTGCTACACCTGCTGAAAGCCCCGTAACTACTCCTGTACTTGCATTGACTGAGGCAATTGCAGTATTGCTGCTGCTCCAAGTGCCACCTGTTGCAGCATCCGCTAATGTAACTGAATGTGCAAAACAAACAGACGCTAAGCCTGTTATTGATGCAATAGGATTAATAGTAACAACATCTGTACTGCTATCGCTTACGCAGCCTGCAGCCGTTGTTTGTGTTACATAATAAGTAATTGTTCCCGCAGTTGCAGTTGATGGAGTAGGGGCTGTAGTCATACCTGTTGTTACGCCGGGTCCATACCATGTAAGGTTTATACCCGTTGCTGTTACAGGAACAGAAGTTGCATTTTGGCAATAACTTTGTGGTGTTACTACAGGAGGTGCTGGCTTGGGATTGACCGTAAAATTCTGCGTTGAATAGCAAGGGCCATCTGTATACGTGATTGTTACTGTACCTGTTGTTAGGGCAGTAATGCCACCGGTTGTCGCATCAATAGATACTATTGCAGTATTACTACTGCTCCATATACCTCCGGTTACTGCATCAGTAAGTGTTGCAGTTTGGCCAAAGCAAATAGAGGAGACACCTGAAATAGTTGCAATAGGATTGATGACAACTGCATCTAAGCTACTGTCACTGGCGCAACCTGCAGCAGTTGTTTGTGTTACATAATAAGTAATCGTTCCGGCAGTTGCAGTTGATGGAGTAGGGGCGGTAGTCATACCTGTTGTTACGCCTGGGCCATACCATGTAAGGTTTATGCCGCTAGCTGCAACAGGCACTGCTGTTGTGTTTTGGCAATAGCTCTGGGGAGTAACTACAGGTGCAGCAGGTTTTATATCAATTATCACAATGTCTGTAGCACTATCACTGATGCATCCCTCAGCAGATGTTTGTGTTACATAGTAGGTGATATTGCCTA
>CANGMZ010000187.1 GCA_947454715.1 Chitinophagaceae bacterium | reverse complement strand
TCTTTTTTGCAGTAACACTCACTTCATTTAGTGTATTGGAACTTAGTTCCATACTGATGTTACCCACCTCAACTGTACTTGCATTTGCAGTCAGCGAAACAGTTTGTATGGGTGCTATGAGTCCCATATAATATACTTTGAGTGAATAGTTGCCGATCGCTATACTATCTAAATTAAATCTGCCTTTTTTATTACTGATTACAGTTTTTTTAGCAAGATTATTATTTGCTTCTAATAACTGAACGGAAGCATATTCTAAGGGTAATCCAGTTTTTTTGTCAATCACGGTTCCATTTACAGATCCTGTTTTGTTTTGTGCTGATAAATTATAATAACAACTTATCATGATAAGTATTGTACCTAATAATTTCATTGAAAAGAATTTAAAATACCACCAATTATACAGCTAGCCAAATCAATATGAATTAGCACAATGGAAGCTGTATAATCGGTAGTATAGAGATTGATTTACATTATTTTTCCTGTTATATCTAGTTTGGCTTCTTTGGTTTTACCCTTTAAACTATATTCTATTTCGAAATAATTCTTGCCTTCTTTAGACTCAATTTTATATACTTCTTTGATGGTTGCTCCTGCAAATACTTTATTGAAACCATCCATGACTACTTTTGGTGTATTAGCTTGTGGGATAGCCATTTCAGTTTCCATCCATTTGCCTTTTCCTGAAAAATTAGCAGAGCCTTTTTTACCGTCCATTACAAAACTGGCTTCATAATCATCTTTGGATTCTATTTCCCATTTTACTTCTTTAGCAGTAGGAAATTTAGTTTGAAAGGCTTTTTGTGCCTCAGTTGTTATTTTATTTTTTTGAGCAAATGAAATGATTTGACTGAACATTAAAATACTAATAATGAAATATTTTTTCATAAAATTAATTTGAGTATCCACATTTATTAGCGTGAATACAATGATTTAAAAAGTGTAAAGAGATTGTGGTAAATGCAAATCTACGCTATTGGAGGCCTAAAAATTACTGGACAATAGTCCTGTTTGTTGATCTTTGTTGTATAATCAGGACCTAATTTAATAGGAATGATATAAGTGGCAAATTCAATTATGACCTCCTGTTTGTGAAAAAGTACACCATTTTGAATTTGGATAACTTCATCGTGAGTATGTGGTATTGTATTGCTTTGTATTGGAGCGTCTTCCTCCTCATCAAATTCTATTCCAGATGCAATTAACTTTTCACCTATAAATTCAGCAAAATTCATATCCTCGTCAAGGCTTAAGCTGTTTCTATATAAACTAATTACTGCTTTAGCATCCTCATAATTTGAATAAGGCATGATCAAGGTTGTAAACATAAAAACGACTAAAATAAAAAGTGTTAATGCTTTTTTCACAATACAATGTTAAACCAATCTGGATATTTATATTGTTAAATATTTCCAATGTAATTGATTCACCTTCATTTACACTTCTATCCTCACGCAAACCTCACGTAGCAAAGGACCCACGATTTAACGTAAGTCCTTGATTTTCATGTAGCGAGACCGGGATTTGAACCCGGGACCTCAGGGTTATGAAGATTTTTTGAGAAAATGAAGGCGTTGATTTGTAGTTAGTTGTGTTTTCACAAAACCGAAATCGACCGATTTTAACCGATTTCAGGGGGTGTTTTCCTCACGCAGAGGTTAAAATAGATATTTAACCAACTATGAGCCGCAAATTAATACTATTCGGCTCAAATTATTTGTATATTTGAGCCGATAAAGTAACCAAATCGGCTCATTATGTATAACTGGCAACACAAAAATTGGCCTGAATTTAAATTTGATAGCGCATCAATAGATAATGAATTGATGAAGTTCATGTTAAAAGCGGGAGAACTGAAAGGTATCATCTCTGCATTACCAGAAGCCATCAGTACTGAAACGATTATACAGATAATGGTATCTGAAGCAATCAAAACATCTGAAATTGAAGGAGAGATAATAAATAGAATAGATGTAATGTCATCTATTAAAAAAAATCTTGGATTACATGTCTCACAAGAACCGAAAGATAAAAATGTAATTGGATTAAGTCAATTATTAATTGATGTAAGAAATACTTATAAACAACCACTAACTGAAAGCAAGATTCTTCAATGGCACAAACTGCTTATGGGGAATAACAAAAGAATAAATGCAGGACAATGGAGAAAAGGAAATGAGCCTATGCAAGTAATTTCTGGATCTGCGTCTAACCCTAAGGTTCATTATGAAGCTCCTCCTTCTAAAACCTTATCAAAAGAAATGAAGCGTTTTATAGAATGGTATAATAAAAATGAAATTAGTTCCCCAATAATTAAAGCAGCGGTGGCACATCTTTATTTTGAATCCATACACCCTTTTGAAGATGGAAACGGAAGAATTGGAAGAGCCATCGCAGAAAAAGCGCTTTCACAAGGATTTGATAATCCTATTATGTTTAGTATTTCAAAATCTATTGAGGAAAATAGATCAGCCTATTATAAAGAATTACAATATGCACAACAAAAATTAGAAATAACAAAGTGGATAGAATGGTTTGCTTCAATTATAATTTTTGCACAGGATGATGCTGAAAAAACAATACAGTTTACTATCAAAAAAATGAAATTCTTTGATAAGTATGACAAAAGTTTTAATGACCGTCAAAAAAAGGTCGTTAATAGAATGTTAGAAGAAGGCATTAATGGCTTTAAGGGTGGCATGAATGTAAAAAAATATATAAGTATAACAGATACTTCAAAAGCAACAGCAACAAGAGACTTACAGGAATTAGCGGAAATGAATGTGTTTGTAATTAAGGGAGTGGGAAGATCTACTAATTATGAAATAAATATTTAATTTATTTTAATTTCTTTATCTCATCTAAATCAACAATGTTACTCTTTGAGTTTTTCTTCTTACAACATGCGACTTATCCATTCTTGTAGTTTTTAAATCTACAGTTTGTGATATTAAAAATGTCACGGCTTCGAGCCTTTTTATCACAGGTTGAGCTAACCAATAGTTCAAATCATTCACTTTTTCATCGAAAGTTCTAAGTGACACTTTATATAAAACTGGTTCAATACTCATAATCTAAATTGACTATAAAGTTACTTGAAATAATACGTTTTAGGTTCTAAAATTCCTCCCTTGTTCTCTTGCATTTTTTCTGAAAAAATAGATTAACTTTTCAAACTTAAAAAAACAATAAAGATGAAACTCAATATGTCATTTGAAGAAAGAGCTAAGTTAAGCCAGATCATCTTGGCTAAACAACCGCTAGTTACCCTTAAGGAAGCAAGGCAACAAGCTGAGTGGTTAAAATTCAATTGTAGTAAGAAAAAATTAAAAAGGACCCACGATTTAACGGGATGGCCGACTGCGTCGGCATCCCAAACAGTTCGCCTTACCCAAAGCCTTTCAACCTATTCGCTTCGCAAATAGGTTGCCTTTTTTAACGCTCCCCAACTTACGTATGCAAGCATCCGACGTTGTGTCGCATTAAAAAAGCCTGTCACGTTCGTGACAGGCTTTGTAGCGAGACCGGGATTTGAACCCGGGACCTCAGGGTTATGAAGATTTTTTGAGAAAATTAAGGCGTTGATTTGTAATGGGTTATGTTTTCACAAAACCGAAAACGACCGATTTCAGTCGATTTCAGGGGGTGTTTTCCTCACGCAGGGGACTTATTTAAAATAAGGTAATAACTAGGTGTTGTATGAGGAGTACAAAAAGTTACCAAGTGTACTTAATGCATTAAATAAAAAAAAAATATCTCTCACAAATTAAAAACCACCTACAAATAAATGCAAGTGATTTTAATCTATGACTATCGCTTTTCTATTTCTTACTTGGCGCTAATACTAACACCTGAAATGATCCTGGAATCATTTTAGCCCTTGTACCTTTTGGTGCATCCGCTGGTAAAGGTTCATAATCAGCAGTAGGTAAATAAAGCATATGCGTTTTATTATCTAAAGAAATAGTACGTGCCCCTTTTTTAGTGGTTATTGTTTCTACTAATTTAAACACATTGGCAGATACTTCTTTCACTACAGATACTGTTCCTGATCCATTAGATGTAAAAATTAATTTTGAAGATGGATCAAAAGCGGCTCCATCGCAACCTTCTCCAATTGGTACAGTAGCCACAATTTTCCCGTTTGTTGCATCCATTACAACCAAGGTTTTATCACAGGTAGAAAACAATCGTTTTGTTTTAAGATCAATGGCTAAACCAGTTGGCGATTCTGAAGGTGCTAAATCCCAAATATTTATAACGGCTGCTTTGGCGATATCTACTTCAGCAATTTGATTTTTATCTTCTAGGTTCACAAATAATTTACCAGCTTCATCACTAACAACTGTTTCTAATTTAGCGCCCCCTACAGCAATTGTTGCAACCACTTGATTGGTATTAACATCTATTAGTGAAAGATCGCCTCCACTATGATTACTGGTGACTATTTTTTTTGAGAATGGATCGTACATGATCCAGTCGGGGTTTTTACCCACCTCAATTTGTGTAAGTGTTGCACCTGTTTTTAAATCAAACACAGTAACATTATTGGTTTTACCATTACTTGTATATCCCATTCCCAATGATGGCACAAAAGCTACCCCATGCACACCAATTGTATTATTAATTATACCTATTGAATCGCCAGTAATTTTATCTAAAATATTAACTTGGCCTCCATGAGACAAATACAATTTATTAGAATTAGCATCTACCGCGGGATAATCCCATCCACCCATACTGGTAATATGAAATGTTTTTACAATTTGGTAACCTGATTGTGCTGAAACGTGGGTTGCAAATGCTATTAATAGCAGGCAAATGAGAACGATATTTTTTTTCATTTAATAAAATTTGAGATGATTGTGATTGATTGATTTATAGTGCATTATCAAATTGCATTTTATCTTCCGCTTTTTTTGTGGTTTTACCAAAACGATAATTAAAGCCAATATAAAATACCTGTGCATCTCTACTCGTCAATTGATTTTGTATTAAGAATTTAGTAG
>CANGMZ010000186.1 GCA_947454715.1 Chitinophagaceae bacterium | reverse complement strand
CAAGTCAACACAGGGTGATAATCGTTTTGAGTTGGCACTGAAACCAACAGTAGCTACAGTTAAGCCATTGAGCGTAACAATGACACCGAACCCAACAACAGATGATGTAAAGATCAGCTTCACATCAGGTAGTAATGAGGAAGTAAGTGTAAGAGTTATGGACATGAGCGGTGTGAGCATCTACAATACAAACCTCGGCGTTAAGCAGAGTGGCGTAGTAAGTGTTCCATTGGGTAGCTTTGCATCAGGAGTCTACATGGTAGAACTGAAACAAGGTAATCAGATAGTAACTCAGCGATTGATTAAAGAATAAATTTTGAAGTAATTGTAATGGGCATGCATGATTTTTTCATTGCATGCCCATTTTTTGTAAACATTTTCATATTGCTATAGTAATGTATTCTTAACATACGAAAATGACATTTGCATAACCATATCAAGGGTAGACTACTAAATGAAGTTATATATCTTAATGTTATTCTTTTCTTTTCTGTTTTCTGTTTCAGACGCGCAGATTTTAAGATATAAATTCAATCATTCCGGGTTCGAATCGCTGAACAAAATTCCTGAACCATCTGATGTAGTTTTTGATAAGGAAACAAAGCATTATTTTATTGTTAGTGATTATGGGAAATTATTTGAGTGTGACTCAAATATGCACATTGTTGGTAAAGCTAAGGCAGAAGGGCTAGACTTCGAAGGAATCGAGATAGTAGATAGTTTCATTTACGTATCAGACGAAACACCCCGTAAGGTTTATAAGTATAGGAAGAGTGATTTGTCATTAGTTGCCACATATACTGTTTCATGGGGTGGGGCGGCCAATAAAGCTTTTGAATCTATATGTTATAACTACCGTAAAAATTGTTTTATACTGGTATCTCAACAGCCGGCTACAGTAGTAGAGTATACTACAGACTTTAAAGAAATTGGTAGATATAAATTTAATGGTGCACGAAATATTGCTGGTGCCAGATGGCACAATGGTGAGCTATACTTATTAAGTAGCCTTGATGCTGCAATTATAAAATGCGACCCCTTAAATTATTTACCAACAAGCTATTACAATATCAATGTGCTGAACCCGGAAGGGATTGCATTTGATGAAGATAATAATGTTTTTATCGTCTCCGATGACCTTCAAAGAATCTATTATTTCAATAAACTGCCAACAACAAATTAATGATGAAGAAACTTTTATTATTTACAGTTGCCGCAATAGGATTTTCCTCTGTAGCTACAGCTCAGTTTTCTGAGTTTACAGATAATCCTGCAGCTAGTCAATTTACGCTGAGTTCTGAAGGTAATACCTTACAGATCGGTGGGCGTATTTCTGGTTATTACGAGAACCGAACACTTAAAAATGACACCAATTATCTGAAAAAAACACATAATGGATGGGCGGTAAAAGACTTTGACTTAGATATTCTAGGTAAGACTGCTAATAAATTCGTTTACGAATTTCATGCTAGCTTAGTTGATCTGGTTTCTGCTGCTGCAACGCAGAATACAGCTAACCCAGCAAATCCGGGTATCAAAGCTGCTTATATACAATACAATGGTTTTCCTGTTCATATCAAGTTCGGCTACGATAAATTGCCATACTCCCAAGGTTCAATAAGTGATATATGGGGATCTCCGTATTGGAGTCATGCAAATCTTTATGGTGGTGATCTTTTCTCAAGAAGAGATTTCGGTCTTACCTTAAATTATAAGTTCTTTAAAAGTCGCATAAACTTATACGCAGGTGCTTACAGCGGCATGGGCGAAAACTTCTTTGAGTATGGTAATGATGCCGGTGGTAAATTTGAGTATGTTGGTCGTGCTGAGTTCTCTTATCCTGCTAAAATGAAATATAGTCTCATTGATGAGGAAAAATCACCAACACCTATTTTTAGAATTGGTGTTAATGCTCGTTATGCCGACAAAACACAACCAAAAGGTAGTTCTATTTATGTAGATGCTCCTGATGCTCCAGGTGCTTATGGAATCAGAATCATTGATGGGAAAAGATTGGCTTATGGTTTTGACGCAATTGTTAAGTACAAAGGTATCTCTGCTACACTCGAAGGTCATGCTTTGCAATTGAAACCAACAAATACCACTGATGGTCTTTACAATGGAACTTCAGCATCAGTAAATAAAGGGGTTATTAATGCCGGTGGATTAAACGCAGGTATTAATTATAACTATGAAAAGTTACATTCTGTTGTGTCTTGTATGTATGAGGAATTCAATACCAATGATCTTTATCCCGGATTGCAAGATTGGTTATACTTGGCTTATGCTTACAAAGTAAGTGGCTTTAACTCAGTATTTAAGTTCGAATATTACAAACCAGTTACTGAAGATAAAGTACAGTCACCACTGCACTATACAGCTCAATTCCGTATCGGATATCAGGTAGTATTTTAATTCACCCCCAACTTATTTTGAACAATTTTATGAAAAGATATATTGCTTTTTTATCGGTTTTAGTTATTTGTGTATCATCATGCGTAAAGGATAGAGTTTCTGTTGCATCTACAGGACCTGTTGTTATTGGTGATCGCAAGTTAATACACTATTGGAGTTTCAACTCAGGCACAGACTCTACTACGTTGTCTGTTCCGGACACTACTATTGGCGGTGGTCGTATCTCATTCTCTTTTGCACCAAATGGATATGCCGATGGCGTTTCTCCGGGTGCAGGACTCAATTTGAGACACGGACAGGATACAGGCTCTGGTATGAGGGTAAGAAACCCGTTTTATTCTTGGGTATTACATGCACCAACAACAGGTTATAAGCAGCCAATTGTGCAGTTTGCTATTCAGAAATCAAATAGCGGTCCCGCGTCTAATACTATAAGTTATACTACTGATGGTGTTAATTATACTACTGATGGTTTGAACGCTACAAGCATTTTATTCACAACTACCTGGACATTATATTCACTTGATTTTTCTGCAATTTCAGCCGTTAACGATAACCCTAAATTTGCAATCAAGTTTACTAATTCCATTGCTGATACTTCAGGCGGTAATGACAGATATGATAATATATCTGTAGATGCTTTTGTTAAGTAATTTTATTGCTTATATACTCATGGTCAGAAAATATTTTACTTATTCATTGTTGTGTTGTTACTTTTTGGTTCATAGCATAGCGTCTTATGCTCAGCGTGATACCCTGAAAGTAATGGCATACAATGTGTTGTACTATGGGAATGGTTGTCAGGGACCTGACGAAGCGTATCACAACTACCTCAATACAATATTGAAATTTGCTGATCCTGATATTGTATCATTAGAGAAAATGTCATCAATACCGCTGAATGCCGAAGATAAATATGGTGTTTCTAAATTCGGTTTCGCAGACTCTGTATTGAAGTATGCTTTTAACACACAGAGCAGCAATCGATATGCTTATTGTCCTTTTACAAATTATGCCAAGGCTAATAATATGTCTGTTTTGTTTTATGATCAGCATAAATTGGGTTTTTGTAATATAGTTTCTACCTACGTTAATGGAACCGATTACAATACCTACAAGCTCTATTATAAAAGCAAGGATCTTGTTGCTAATAGCGATACTGTTTTCTTGTATGTTACTTGTAATCATACAAAATCTGGAGATGAATTTGAGCAGGTACGTGAGTTGCAGGTAAAGGGTACACTAAATAGTTTGAAACACCATTTCAAAGGTTTGGGTAATCATTTGTATTTAGGTGACTTTAATGTTCGTAATTCTGATGAAGGATTTTACCAACAACTCATTGCAGATGATGATTCCTCTTTCCGTTTCTTAGATCCTCCTTTTTTTCCTGATCGCGTATTTAAATATCCGGCCAATTGGGATCATGAAGGAAAATTTGCAGCATACTTCACTACTTCTACTCGTGAGTCTTCATCTGTGCCCAATACATGTGGTTCAGGTGGTGGCGGTAAGAATTGGTATGACCATATTTTTATTTCCCCTTGGCTGCTCAGAAACGAAGCACAAGTACAATATATACCACACTCCTACACTACAATTGGTAATGATGGGCAGCGTTATAAGGTAGCAATTAATAATAAAAATGTTCACGTTAACAATTCTGCCCCAGCCGATGTTATTGAAGCATTGTACAGAATGTCGAATAAATACCCTGTGATGTTGAGTTTGACTATTTCTTCAAACCAAAGTGCAGTCAAGAATGCTGAAGTGCCATATCCATTAGTTGTAGAAAAGGGAGAAGTATCTATAAGTCATGTTACCACAAAATCCTTCCAAATAGATTTTCCTGCTGAGTTGGGTGGGCAAGAAATTGTGGTACAATGTATTGATAAAAATGAGAAAGTGGTTTTGAGTCGGAAGCTAATCCTCAATAGTTTAGAAGTCAATTTTAAACACGATCTTTCTGCAGGTACATATCATTTGAATGTTTCTGGTCGTCATAATCTTATTGCTGATATTATATTTACAGTGGACAAATAATTGTTTTTATTAGTGATCTATTTCTTAACCTTCGGGTAATGCTATCTTAACATTACGTAACTTTCTTTGTATTCTAAAAAATAATAATAATGAGAAAAAATCTATTTGCAATTCTTTTGTCATTGAGCGCTGTTCTTATGTTTAACAACCCGGCATCAGCTCAAGGTAAACTTATTCATTACTGGAACTTTAATACTTATTACTTAGTTCAATACACAGATACCATACATGGTATTAAGGCAGATTATTCTACTATCGATGTTAATAAAGCGCAGATACTCTATGCTAAAGAAGCAGGTACTTCTGCAGTATACCGTACTTATATTGACTCAATAAATGTGCAACCAACTGATTACGATACTATCAATGCAAGATTTGGTGCTATTGATGGTCTTGCTATGAGGGTCCGCAATCCTAGTGACAGTATGAAACTTATGTTTTATATACCAACAACTAACTATAGAAACATAAAATTGACTTATGCGTCTCAGTCATCTAGTGTCACCAAGGGGCAGTTGCACCAGGTATTTGATTACAGCGTTGACAGTGGCATGACCTGGAGAACAGCAGGTT
>CANGMZ010000185.1 GCA_947454715.1 Chitinophagaceae bacterium | reverse complement strand
GATGGTATACCTGATAAAGACGATGCATGTCCTACTGTAAAAGGCTTAGCGCAATTCCATGGCTGTCCGGATACTGATGGAGATGGTATACCTGATAATGAAGATAAGTGCCCAACTGAAGCTGGTCCTGCAAGCAACAATGGTTGCCCTTTACCACCACCACCGGTTGTTGAACCTGAGAAGATAGATTTTTCTACGCCAATATTGTTTGATGTAGATAAAGTTGTAATCAAGAAGTCTTGTTATGCTACGTTAAACAATGCAGCAGATAAGTTGAAGGCAAATAATAATGCCTATGTATTGATTGAAGGGTATACAGATAATACCGGTTCTGCTGTACACAATAAGAAGCTATCTATTAAGCGTGCTTATGTGGTAAAACAATATCTTTTGAAACATGGCGTTAGTCCAAAACAACTTAAGACAGTTGCAATGGGCACTAAATCACCTGTGGCAAGTAATAAGACCAAGGAGGGTCGTGCACAAAACAGAAGAGTGATTATGAAAGTAAAATAGTTAATTCAGTAAGTACAATCATTTACAAGACGGGCTATCTCTTTTGGAGATAGCCCGTCTTGTATTGTATACTTTGTTTTGTGCATACTTTTTTGAGCGATTATTTCTTTTTACTACTCACTATTTTTTTGAATTCGGATTGTATGCGTATGCGACCTGATAACGTACACTACTGAGCTCAGGAGATATATAGCCCAGTTGAAGATCTTGTTCTTGAGGTGTTGGTTCACATACTGAGTATGCATTGCCATTATACATTATTGGTTTACCTATTGGCTTGTTAAATTTTACAGCAATTGTTACATGCTTAGGGAACTCTAAAACAATCATAGGGAGGTTATATATCTCTTTTACAAGACAGTAGAATAATGCTGCCCTGTCTTCGCAGTCACTGTGGTCATACAGCAATGTTTGTTCAGGAGATAAACGCTTTTCTTTTCCAAAATTATCAACATCAGTCTCGTACAAAAAGGCATATCTGGTAAAGTGCATTAGGTAGTCTACACCATTTTTAACACTCATTCCTTTTATGTTCTTCTTTAGTTCCGGGATAAGTGAATTGTATGTTTCTTTACTTAAAGGGGCATTAAAATATAGTTCGTAGTCTGCTACGGGATAGTTTTTGAAAATATTTTTTACTTCAGGATTTACTTTAATTTTAAATGTATAGTTATAGTCATTATAATTGAATTCGAGATCTTTCTCTTTATAGTCTTCATCTTTGAATTCAGGAAGTTGGGTTAGTCTGTATGAAAAAGCAGTTTTTGCTATGGTTGTATCACCGGTTACTTCTATAAATTGCGTTTTTTTTAGATCTACTTTCCCATAATCGTGATAATTAAGGCAAACGTATTGTTTGCCATAACGTAAATAATATGGTATGTCATAAATGTTTTCATCAGATTGTACATAAAGTAGAAGTTTATCGCCTGCAATGTTCAGTGTAGTATTATAGTCACATTGTTTAAGTAAATACCATTTGTACAATGTGTAACGGTAATAATTATCTTCTTTTGGGCTTATGTATTGTGCTACTTTGCGAATGAGCTGGTAATATACCCAGTCATCCGGATTGTGCCTTAGTTTATAGGCCCGCATGTCGTTAATTAGTGAATCGTAATTTGCTGCAACAACATTATCGTAGAATTGAGTAATGCTTTTTACCGATAGTGTGTCTGTATAATCTACAGTAGCGCACTTATCAAAGTTGAGTTTTATACTGTCCCCATAAAAGTATAACTCACGTGTTGATTCTTGTCCGTTTGTAATTTCAGGCAAGAATACAGTGAGTATAATAAGGGTCAATATGTGTAGTCTTTTTTTCAAAACATTTCTAATCAAATTCAAATTTACAAAAACTTAACAATTAAATAATATTAAATTTTTAAGAGTTCGAATTTTGCCAGTTTTGTGGTTGTTGGGTAACGTCTGAATGTAATATTCTTCAGTCTGTTCTTTTTTTATTAAATTGCCTGATACTTGACTCAAGGAATACCTAAAATAAATTACCATGCCCATAAATAAGATATCTCAATTGGTTGCTACTGTAATTGATTATCCATATTTGGATAGTGAGTATCCTGTTATGATACCCTTACCTTTAATAATTGATTCTGCTATATACTATGACCCTTCAATGCCAAGCAATAGCCTTGATGTGGAGCCATACCTCTCTCCATTGATTCTGAATAATCATCTGAGTTTCGTTGTGGAGAATGATACTTTTGGTGGTAACAGGACTGATCCTGCCAGAGGAAAAGTAAAGGAGTTGAAGATAACGTACAGTTACAATGGTATTAAGTCGACCATGATATGTAAGGAGAAGGCTACAGTAGTATTACAATGCTTTTAATTCTTCTGCGTGGTGATTCCTCCGCCAGATAATGATACGTTGTTCTAGATTTGTATAGTCCATTGTAATGATGGTCGTAGTGCGTATGCCTATAATATGGTTCCCGTCTTGAAGAGGCAACAATAACACACGAAGTAAGATTGATGCCTAAAATAATCAGAAGTCTGGTTTTTAACAGTATCTTTTTCATATTCTTAATTGTACAATTCAATTCATATAAACAAATATGGGTGCAGTTTTTTATTGGTCTTGAATAAATATGCATTAAACGAGCTATTTTCTTTCAATTCCCAATAACACTACTATTTTTGCAACACAAAAACACATCAATGAAAGACTTTAAAAATGCAATTATAGAGTGCGTGCCTAATTTCAGTGAAGGCGTTAATATGGACATTATTAAGCTCATCACTAATGAAATAGAATCAGTAGAAGGTGTACAGTTACTTGATGTTGATCCGGGTAAAGCCACTAATCGTACGGTAGTAACATTTGTTGGTCATCCACAGGCTGTTGTTGATGCTGCGTTTTTAGCTATAAAGAAAGCAGGTGAGCTTATCGATATGCGCAACCACAAAGGGGAACATCCTCGTATGGGTGCTACTGACGTATGTCCTTTAATTCCTATTAGTGGTATTACTGCAGAAGAAACTATTGCTTTTGCTAATCAATTAGGTAAGCGAGTAGGCGAGGAGTTGAACATCCCTGTTTATTTGTATGAATATGCTGCTACTGCCCCTTACAGAACAAACCTTGCAGATATACGTAGTGGTGAATATGAAGGCTTTGCAGCTAAAATTGTTAAACCTGAATGGAAGCCTGATTATGGCATGGCTGTATTTAATGAACGTAGTGGTGCTACGGTTATTGGTGTTCGTGATTTCTTGATTGCGTATAATGTTAACCTGAATACAACTAGCACACGTCGAGCTAATTCTGTAGCTTTTGATATACGTGAGAAAGGTCGTCAGAAAACAGATGACAAGGGTAAGGTAGTTAAAGATGAAAAAGGTGAGGCTATTTGGGAACCTGGTTTATTGAAGTCAGTAAAAGCTATTGGTTGGTATATTGAGGAATATGGCGTTGCGCAGATATCTATGAATCTGACCAATATGCATGTTACGCCATTACATGTGGCTTTTGATACTAGTTGTGAACGTGCATCAGTGAGAGGTATGCGTGTTACAGGCAGCGAATTGGTTGGCCTTGTTCCTCTTGAAGCGATATTGGAAGCAGGGAAATATTTCTTACGCAAACAACAACGTAGTGTCGGTGTAAGCGAAGCTGAACTGATAAAAATCGCTGTTAGATCTATGGGGTTGGATGAGTTGGCCCCTTTTGATCCTCAGAAGAAAATAATCGAATATAGACTTAGAGATAGTGCTGCTAAGAAATTGGTTAACATGACTGTGACTGGTTTTGCATTAGAAACTGCAAGTGAGTCTCCGGCTCCGGGTGGTGGTTCTATCGCAGCATATTGTGGTGCATTAGGTGCGGCATTAGCTACTATGGTTGCTAATTTATCTTCTCATAAGAAAGGATGGGATAGTCGTTGGGAAGAATTTTCTAATCATGCAGAAAATGGTCAGAAAATGATGTCTGAAATGTTGGATTTGGTTGATGAAGACACTGCAGCGTTCAACTTGATTATGGATGCATTCAGCTTGCCAAAAGGAAATGATACAGAGAAGGCTGCAAGGAAAACTGCAATTGAAGCAGCGACTATCAACGCTATTAAAGTGCCTTTCCGTACAATGGAGTTGGCTTCACAATCATTTGATCTGGTGCAAGCTATGGCTGAGATAGGTAATCCTAATAGTGTAAGTGATGCGGGTGTAGGTGCATTATGTGCAAGAGCAGCAGTAAAAGGCGCATATCTTAATGTAAAAATTAATGCACAGGACTTACAAGAGCATCCGGAAGTAAAACCGCTTGTTGAAAAAGCTGAAGCAATGAACACAGCTGCCGACAAACGTGAACAGGAAATCTGGAATATTGTATTAGGTAAGATGAAGTAATATATGCGGTATCTGTAAAATAGAATTGGCATCTCAATTGAGATGCCAATTCTATTTTATTCCTTGACTAGTTTGTGTGTAGTTTTTGAATTTCCGCAAACGATCTCTACTACATATATGCCGGCTACGATATTTGTCAATGATATTTTTTCCTTGCCGGCCACTGCAGTTTTTACTTCTCTATTGTAAATGCAAATTCCCATTTGGTCTATCAATCTTATGGACACAGTTCCTGTTTCGTTTAGTCCATAATTTATGACCACTTCGTCCGTTGCCGGGTTGGGTGTTAATGATACTTGAGTACTTGATGCTATACTGTTATCAATGACCTTTGTGGTCAGTTCAAATCGCTCATCACCTTGGGATTTTTTATTGTTGGTAATCGTAAATTTATATTCACTACCTGGTGTCAGTTCTTTATAGTTTTGCAGCAGTTTGTCATGTAGGTAAAGTTTTGTGCCATTGGGTATTTCCAAATTGTCTACACTTATGATAAAATCCTGAGTGTAGGCTGATGCTATTCCTAATGGAATAGCATCATTGCTACTATATGGGCGGGTATCAATTGTTAGTTTTTTATTAGTATTGGTAAGACTATAAAAACTAAAATCAGTCCCTAATAATTTGATCGCGTCATAGTATTTATCTTCTTCGGTTGTTGTAGACTCGTTATACTGCAGTTGCAACATATCCCAAAG
>CANGMZ010000184.1 GCA_947454715.1 Chitinophagaceae bacterium | reverse complement strand
TTTGTGCCCCAGACGGGAATTGAACCCGTACTCGCATTACTGCAAACAGGATTTTAAGTCCTGCGCGTCTACCAATTCCGCCACCAGGGCGCTCCGCCAAACCCTCGCCCGAAATGGGAGGGAGTGACAAAAAAAAGATTCCAAATCAGAGATATGGAATCTTTTTGGAGCGGAAGACGAGACTCGGACTCGCGACCCCGACCTTGGCAAGGTCGTGCTCTACCAACTGAGCTACTTCCGCATTTTTAAAAGATCTTTTGCCCTTTTGGGAGTGCAAAGATAATGAGCGATTTCGTTTCTACAAACTCTTTTTACTATTTTTTCAAAGAATTATTTATTTAATTGGTTCCGGCGTTCTAAAAGGTAATCTTTAGAATTACAGACTTTCTGTAATTATTGACAATGAAACAGTACAGTTGATAATTTATACCAACTTGCAGAGTAAACATTACCTTTGCTACCTGAATGAACGGAAGTGCATTTATATCGTTAGTAAAGAAGGACCTGCTTATAGAGTGGCGTCAAAAACATACTTTGTTTGGTGTGCTCTTGTATGTAGGCGGCACTGTGTTTGTGGTTTATATGATGAATGGCCAGCCGGAAGCCCGTGTCTGGAACGCACTGTTTTGGCTCACTCAATTGTTTGTTGCAGTCAATTCTGTAGCTAAGAGTTTTTTGCAGGAACACCCTAATCGGTTCAGATATTACTATACGCTTGTTCACCCGGTAACATTCATGCTGGCGAAAATGACCTACAGTATTCTTTTAATGATGGTCATGAGCTCGGTTACGCTGTTCTTATATTATGTAATGTTGGGCTGGCCACTGAGTAATGGTTTATTGTTTATTCTGATCAGTTTGGTAGGGAGCATTAGTTTATCATCTGTATATACCTTCTTGTCTGCTATTGCAGCAAGGGCGCAACAGAATTCGGCGTTAATGGCTATTTTGGGGTTTCCATTGGTGACACCAATATTAATGATATTGAGTAAGCTTGCCATCATTGCCCTTAGCCCTGTTTATGTAGAAGGTTGGGGCGGTTTAGCTGCGGTGCTGTTGTCGCTCGATGCCTTGATTATTATTCTCGGGGTTATCTTGTTCCCATTCCTGTGGCAAGAATAGTTTTAAATACGGTATTAAATAAGTGATCTCAGGGATGCGCAGCAACCCACACCTCACCATCTTCAAATACTTCTTTTTTCCAGATAGGAACAGTTTGTTTAAGTGTGTCTATTATGTATCGGCAAGCAGTAAATGCTGCATCTCGGTGGGCCGCTGATACCGCTATTACTACTGCCACTTCGCCTACCTGCAGCACTCCGGTGCGATGGTGCACCACTACCCTATGCAAGGGCCATTGAGCCATAGCCTGCACGACTATTTTTTCTATTTCACTTACTGCCATTGGCTGATATGCTTCAAATTCTAACCGAAGCACATTTTTACCCTTGGTAGCATTACGCACCGTACCTATAAATACATCAATACCACCCGACTCCGGCAGCATAACTTCGTTAATGCAGTTAGGCACGTCTATTGGTTGCGCTGTCAATAATATCTCTACCATCGCTTGTATGTTTATCCTCCGCTTACAGGTGGAATGATTGCTATTTCATCCCTTTCGCTGATTACCAAATCGTCTTGTGCATATTCGTTATTTACCGCTATCATATAAGATACTAACAGACCCAAGCGGGAATACTTCAATTCCAAAGCCGCTTTCAGTTCACCAACTGTAGCACCTCTGCTCAGAACCATACTTGTAGCAGGTCCACTAAATATATCTTTAGCTATTCCAAAAGCCAATATGCTTACTTCCATATTTAAAAAAAATGCAGATGTTTTACCAATACCTCTACCCCCGCAGCAAATACCAACATCCCTGTTACCCTACGAATGGTTACCCCATTCAGCTTTACAATACCTACCCTTGAACCTAGCTGACCGCCCACCAATACAGCTCCACACAATAGCAAGATACGTGAATAATCAATATGTGCTGGAGCAGGCTTTGACAAGTGAGCCGCCAAACCGGATATAGAATTAACCAATATAAATACCGATGCTGTGGCTGCAATTTTCTTAGGCACATCCCACTTGCTCAAATGCAATAATGGCGATAGAAATATACCGCCACCTATACCCACCATACCTGAGAGGAAGCCAATAGCACCACCCATTGCACTGTTCTTTACAATATTGTTGCGGGTATTTATCTGATCTACCGCTTTAGTATTCAGAAACAACAATACAGATGCGATGATAAGACTACAGCCCAAGATTACAAAAAATGTATCTGCGCTAATCTTAATCATTGCTCCCAGATATGCCATTGGTATGCTGAGTATAACAAGCGGCAATATCTTTTTCAGATCGAGCTGCTTATTACGAATGAACAGAATGCAACCACCAGTAACCACAATAATATTACACACCAACCCAATCAACTTCATTTCAAATACCGGCAACTGATAGACTGCCAGTATAGCCAGATAACTGGAGCCACCACCAAAACCCACAGAAGCATAAATAAAGGCTATTGCCAAGAAAAACAGGATCAACTCCCAATGTTGCATGGGTTAAAAGTAAATAATAGCCGGGAAACACAAATAAAAAACCTGGAAACATAAGCTTACGCAATGTTTCCAGGTCGGGAGTTATAGAAATAATATTATCTGTTAGCGTTCACGAAATCGTTTAGTGCTGTTTTCTCAGAATCGAAAGAGAATACAGAATTTACTCTGTAATAGCTGTTGTTATCAACCGTTCTTCTGAAAGCATACTTTGCAAAATCGAGCTTAGTATCTGAGAATGAGAAACATTTGCAGATAGTGATTACCTGATCTACGGTAAAGTAGTTATTGTTAGCAATAGTCTTAGCTGTTGATAATCTTGTATCATCAAAAGAACTTGATTTAATCGCTTTTACTGCATCGCTAAACGCAACACTGTTCATTGGCATAGGTGCGGGAGGGGGTGGCGGAGGAGCCGGAGTAACCTGCACAGGTGGCGTAGTCACAACTACTTGTGTAGGCGCATTGTCTCTACCGTAATGCATAATGTATTCTCCCTGTTCGCCTCTATAGTCGCGCTCAATGTTAGACATACGGTTGAATACCAATCTTGCATAACCGTTTCTGTCTCTGGTCAATTTCAGCGACAAGTTAACTGCATTACCATCAACCGGATCCATAAAAGTGATGGTACGCATAATAGCAGGTGTTCTGTTATCATCAAAGATGATCTGCACATCGTTTTGTACCATAGGCAGGTCTTCAACCCTTACTCTTGACTGAGGATATACGTTTTGTTTAATACCATTGAGTATAAGAAAAAAACGCTCACCATTGTCTGAAGAAACAGATAATGCACTACCTACCTGACCTACAGGCTGAACAGTACTTGATCTTTGTCCGCTATGACCACGACCATCGTAATTGCCGTAACCGTTACCATATCCGTTGCCATATCCATTACCATTTTTACCCCTCTTTTCCTGAGCTATTGACATCAATGGCAGTGCCATCATTAATAATAAAAGTAGTTTACTGCGTTTCATATAAAAGATTTGTGGTACAAGAATAATAAAAAAAATCTACAATTTAGTTGGAGTAAATCAATTAGTGTGCCAGAATAAATGATGCCTGTTTTTTGATTGAGGTTAAAATCTTATTTAAAAATCAACATACATTTTAACAACTCGTAAAAGGCTATTTATTTATTTTCATACCTTGCTAGTAGTAAGCACAACATGAACCTGAAACAAATAAAATGGCAGACAAAGTATGCGCTGCAATATTTTCCGTTTACACTCAATACTTTATTGTATAGCGTAGCCCTGTGGGCTAGCGTTCACCTGCTTTACCAACCAATGCCCAAGGGCGAAGAGCCTTCTCCGGTTATTCCATTTATTATTCTGATGGGTAAAATGGCGCTTTGGTTTATGGCATTGCTTATCATTATTTCTATTGGTTGCACTATTGCGAGTTGGTTATTCTACATTGCGATAAAAGATAACAAGCGTATTTATTTAAAAGTTGATTTCACTACCGAAACCAACAAAGGCAAGAAAAACAAACTGTTTCTCAATGCCAGTCTGGAAGGTGCATTCAGACCGTTCCTGGGTTTTGTGAAGGGCAGACTCATTTATGATGACAACCTGATGACAGACCGCTTCAGCTTACTTTCCAATAAACGCAAGGAGCGCAGTATATGGCGACTGGCCATAACAGGGAGAAGCCGCATTATATTACCCGACATAAAAGAATATGACCTGAAGGGTGGCTTTGTATACTTCCAAGATATGTTCCATCTTTTTTCGCTGGCAGTGGCACAACCAATTACCGGGCATTTTTACCAACCTCCTATACTTGCAACTGAAACAGATGATGAGGTTTACCCTAAAAAAACAGAAACATTAGATGTTCGTATTGAGCAACTCAGGCGTGTAGAAGGGGAATACCTCAACTATAAAGACTTTGAAGCCGGTGACGATGTGCGCAGAATTGTATGGAAAGTATATGCCAAGAACAGAGAACTCGTAGTGCGAACACCTGAAATTTTCGAACCTTATGCCTCTCATCTATATTATTACGCTTCATTTTTTGCAGATGTAAAAGCGCAGTGGCTCAGTGATGAATACCTGAAGGAAATGCTGAACTATTACAAAAATAATGTATGGACGATCTATGACACACTTTCTAAAAAGGAATGGAAGATGTCATATATACCCGACCAGACATTCAACATTAATGAAAGTGCAGATGATGCAGAAAGAGCATCCCGCACAATCAGCAATAGTAAGTGGCATAAAGACAAACCATTATCTGCTTACTTCAGTGCGAAGAACGGCACCGTTCTTTGTATTTCCTCACTCACAGATATTGCAGACCTTGCTAACCTTTTAGAACGTTGTGACGAATCAACCATTATCTACTTTGTAAAAGTATCGAAAGTGTTCCGCCATTATGCTGCACTTAGTTTGCTTAGCAGGTTATTGATTCGCCCTCCGCAAGACAGACTCAACAAACTACGCACCCGCTGGACTTTCTCCCCAATGCGAATTCAACTGAACAAGAAAGAAAAAGCTATTGAACAGTTA
>CANGMZ010000183.1 GCA_947454715.1 Chitinophagaceae bacterium | reverse complement strand
TGCTCCAGTCTGTTGTAAGGTACTCCACCTGATGTATTTAACCCTCATTTGTTTTTACTTATTTCTTAGGTCCAAATATAAAACATTCAAGGCAAAAAACGTGTATTTCAGTCGGTTTTTAGTGAAAATTTTGTTTTCGTTTTTATGTTGAAATAAAATGAAACAGGCAGTTAACTTTTTCTACTTTTGCAATATGAGTATACTGAATATTTACTTTTCTGGGAGAGTTACGGAAGATTCCGTGAACCTACTTTTCGATGTCATCCAAGAGAATATTAAGAAAGGGGGGATTGATATTAATTTAATACTCTCTTCAAGTGGTGGAGAGGTGTTACCAGCTACTACCTTTTTTTACAAAATAAAAAATAATAATTTCAATGACAAGCTAACGGTTTATAATCCCGCAATGATTGGATCGGCAGCTACTTTAATCTACTTAGCTTTTACTAAAAGAGTTGTTTTACCTTCTGCACTTTTTATGGTTCATTCTGTTGCTACAAATAGTGGGAAAGATGCTCAATACTCAATAGCTTTATTAAATGAAATGCTTGGAGAAATTTTTGAAGAAACAACGAGTATCACGAAAACCGATTATGCCGATGTTATAATAAAACATCCCAAAAAATATTATACTGACCAAGATGTTATAGCAAAAGGAATAAGTAATTTAACCTCAGCCTCGATACCTAAACCGAATATCTATTTTGGTATTTAAGTAATGCAAATGCGAGAATATTATTTCAAAAGATTAATAAGTTAAGACTTAGTATTGAGAGTCAAACGTTTTATTTAACTTACACAACAATAGTTTATCCCGTTATTACAACAGGATAGTTATTAGTGAATCTATTGTGAATCTTCGATTTTTCACTACCTCATAGTTCTTTGCAATAATAATAAAATCAGGCATTACAGCTTGATTCACGATATAATGGTGAGACCCAGAAGGGAGAGCGGTCTATAGGTTGTGCAGCAATGTGCAACCTTTTTTGTTTCTGCATTATCCCTTAGTCAATTCTTCCAGTCGCTGCCCTACCAGTTGTATCAATTCCATATCTGTAGTTTTGAGCAGTGCAATTTTAGACGGTTCTACTATTGCACGGTAGTTTCGTTCTTCATCAGGCTCATAAACCACTTCTATGCCGTTTATAAGAATATGAAATTGAGGAATGTAGCCTATAGTTACTAAATGAGCATCAAAGATTACCTCTTTGTTATTGTGAACCACATCTATACTAAACCTATCTTCCATAATTAAAGGTACTAAAGCCCTCCTATAATTAGGCTTGTTTATCTATGATAGAAACAACTATTTTTACATACAAAAAATATAATATGATTTATAGATCAACAATTTACAAATTAGCACTAACCACAATTATAGCTTGTACCCTTCTATTTTCACTGCCGGTACATGCAATTCAGATAGACTCCCTAAAAAAGAATTTTCACTTCGAATTAAGCTTCGGACAGTCGCTGTTATTCATTTCTAACAGCAAGTTGATTGATATACATAATCAGTCTAACCTCGTGGTTCCAACATCGTCTATGCTCTTTTTTGCAGAAATGAGAAGCGACAAAAAACTAAGAATTCCCATATTCTTTAACCTCCCTACCGAGTCTAAGTCCTTTCTTGTCAACGGACAATTGGTCTATGAAAAAGCCTCCCCAACTTTAGGTACGGGAGCGGAGTTTAAACTGTTTCAAATAAAACTGGACGCCAAATCTAAGATTGAAGCAGAAGTAGGTCCTTTACTAAGTGTGGTACTCGATGGCAGCAATAGTATGTTTGTACCCATTATTGCCGGCAGGGTAAAAATAATGAGGGGTGAAAACTTCATTATGTATATAGGTGGCAGCTACACTTTCGGGGTAAATACATTGGGTATGTTCTACGGTACAGGTAGTGTGTTTTAATCCACCCTCACCCAAAAAGAAAAGCCTTGCTGTCTCCTATCTGTCGCAGCAAGGCTTTTCTATAGAAGTCTGTTAGTATTAGTTTACATACAAGTCTTTTTGCAATGGCCCACCGGGGGTTACCGCATATTGCTCCAAATCAGTGATACCTGCTTTTGCCAAAACCTCTTCATCCAAAAACAAATTACCGGTGCATTCTCTCGATGGCTGTTGCAAAATGTATGCAGCACAATCAGCTAATATCTCCGGCTTACGGCTCATATTCATCAGTGCCTCACCACCCAGCAGGTTTTTAACTGCAGCAGTAGCAATAGTAGTTACAGGCCATAATGAGTTAGCCGCAATACCTGCTTTTTTGAACTCCCCTGCCCATCCCAGCGACATCATGCTCATGTTGTACTTGCTTAGTGTATAGGCTACATAAGGCGATATCCACTTAGGGTTCATATCTATTGGTGGAGAAAGCGTGAGTATATGCGGGTTCTCTGATTTTTTGAGGAAGGGTACGCAATGTTTAGTGACGAAGAATGTGCCACGCACATTAATGTCATGTACCAAATCAAAACGTTTTGCTTCTGTCTGCTCGGTATTGGTCAGCATTATGGCAGATGCATTATTGACCAGTATATCTATACCACCCAATACACTCACTGTTTGTTGCACTGCGGCTATTATCTGCTCTTCATCACGAATATCGCATTGTATCGCCAATGCCTTACCACCGGCATCGTTTATCTTTTGCGCTACAGTGTGTATAGTTCCTCCCAAACGAGGGTCCTCATTTACCGACTTTGCTACTATAGCTATATAAGCACCTTCCGAAGCCAATTTCAGTGCTATAGCTTCACCTATGCCCCTGCTGGCACCGGTTATGAACGCAACTTTTCCTTTGAGCATAGGTAATTATTTAAATTGTACAGTAAATGTAACAGAAATCAACTAATAGTTACGGTAGTATATTGTTAATAAAAACGCCGCAACACGGTGTGTTGCGGCGCTAGCAATTTATACGCTTAACTCAATTAAGCCTTTACAAACTCAACATTAGCATGAATCTTTACTTCATCGCTAACTACCAGACCACCTGCTTCAGTCAGTGCACTCCAGTTAAGACCGAAATCTTTACGATTGAGCTTACCGTCTACTGTGAATCCCGCGCGGGTATTGCCCCAAGGATCTTTGATAGTACCGCCATACTCAACATCAAGTGTTACTTCTTTAGTTACACCATGCATAGTAAGATGACCGTTTAGCTTGAAGTTTTCGGCAGCATCGTTTACTAAAGATGTGCTTACGAACGTAATTTCCTTGTGGTTAGCCACATCAAAGAAATCAGCAGATTTCAAGTGACCATCACGCTGTTCGTTGTTTGTAGAAATAGAATCTACATCAACCGTGAAATTAATCTTTGCTGTTGTCAAATCATCTCCTTCAGTTTCAACTGTACCGTCGAATTTACCGAAATGACCTGTAACGTTAGAGATCATCATGTGTCTGATCTTGAACTGTAATTCTGAATGTGAAGGCTCCAGTACCCATTTTGATGTTGACATGTTGTTTATGTTTTGAAGTTGATAATAAATGTATGTACATGTAAATTTACGACGAAATTCAATTACAGATACAAATTAGTGAAAATTATTTTAGCAATAAATGAATAAAAAAAACTTATAGTAGCCAGGATGCAATACTGACAAGGTTTTACATTGATTACCAACTCATAGTCAAAATAAAAAATTAATGATTTTATAATTTATGACATACATTTGAGCGGAACAGAGACAGGATAGATTATCCATTCTTAATTATAACCGCTAATTGACATCAATTTTTCCGTACAAACTGAAACTATGAAGCAAACTTTGCTGCTGGTAGATGATGATAAGTTTACCCGACAGGTATACAAGCTCTATTTTGAGAAGCATGGCTTTATCATAAAAGAAGCTACCAACGGGCAAGATGCCACACACATATTAGACACTAATCCTGATATATATGTAGTGCTACTCGATCTGCTGATGCCAATGCATGACGGATTCAACTTTCTGAAAAACTTCTCCCGGGTATCGTTAGCGCCCGGTCACGATTTTAAAGTGATATTGGTTACCGGGCTCGATGAAGAAGACTACCGTAACAATGTGCAGATACACAGCATTGATACCAGTAAGGTGGAAGGGTTCTTTAACAAGCCAGTTGATCTTAAAGAGCTTTGCAATATGGTAAAGACACTACACAACCAAAAACATCTGGCTCATCAAAACTGATAACCGAACTAAATAATTATAAGCAAAATAACCGTCAACTTCAGGTTGACGGCTATTTTGCTTATATGTACACTAATAAATATGAAAAACTATTTTGTTCCTACTTCTTTGCTTTCGCCTATCTGTTGGCGCCACATAGCATAATACAAACCTTTTTCCGCTACCAGAGCATTGTGATCACCAATTTCTACTACCTTACCTTTTTCCAACACATAGATACGATCTGCATGCATGATGGTAGATAAGCGATGCGCAATCATAATAGTGATGTGCTGACGCTCTGCAGTAATATCGTGTATGGTCTTTGATATTTCATCTTCGGTCAATGAGTCGAGCGCAGAAGTAGCCTCATCAAAGATCATAAGGCGTGGCTTACGCAACAACGAACGGGCAATAGATATACGCTGACGCTCACCACCCGACAATTTAAGACCACCCTCACCTATAAGTGTATCCAAACCATTTTCTGCACGTGAAAGCAGGTTCTGGCAAGAAGCTTTTGCAAGTGCATCATTAATATCTTCTATTGTTGCCGATGGGTTTACGAATAATAAATTTTCCCTTATTGTACCCGAAAACAACTGCGGGTCTTGTGTTACCAAGCCCATTTGGTGGCGCAACTCTTCGTAATCAATATTCTTCTCCTCATGGCCATTATAATAAATATGTCCATTATTAGGATGATATAAACCTACCAACAGCTTTACCAATGTGGTCTTACCACTACCCGATGGCCCTACAAATGCAATAGTTTCGCCCAACTTTACATCGAAAGAAATGCCATCTAATGCTGCTCTGCTAGAGCTATTGTGCTTGAATGTAACATTATCAAACTTCACGTCTTCAATACCATTGATTGGCTCAGGGTTTTCGGGGGTGTATTCAATAGGCTTTTGGAATAAGGTCTGCATGTTGTTCAAACTGGCTTCTGCTTCACGGTATGACAAGATAACATTACC
>CANGMZ010000182.1 GCA_947454715.1 Chitinophagaceae bacterium | reverse complement strand
TATTTTATTGAAAATATTACTTAAGAATAGTTCTGCTGATTACAATCTTCTGAACTTCACTAGTTCCTTCATAGATCTGAGTAATCTTAGCATCACGCATCAGACGCTCAACGTGGAATTCTTTTACATAACCATAACCGCCATGTATCTGAATTGCTTCGTTGGTGACAGTCTGAGCAATTGTAGATGCATAAAGCTTAGCCATAGCTGAAGACAAGGTATAATCCATGTGTTCATCTTTATGCCATGCTGCCTTGAAGCACAACAAACGAGCAGCTTCAATCTCAGTAGCCATATCAGCCAATTTGAATGCTATAGCCTGATGGTTAGATATCTCTGTACCAAATGCTTTACGCTCCTTTGAATATTTCAATGCCAACTCATAAGCACCGCTAGCAATACCCAATGCCTGAGATGCGATACCGATACGACCGCCAGACAATACCTTCATTGCGAAAGTAAATCCGAAACCATCATCACCGATACGGTTCTCTTTTGGCACCTTTACATCCTGGAACATGATACTGTGCGTATCACTACCACGAATACCTAATTTATTTTCCTTAGCACCTACAACTACACCCGGAGTGTCTTTGTCAATAATAAGTGCATTGATTCCTTTATGACCTTTTTCTACGTGTGTCTGAGCTATTACCAGATATGTAGATGCTGAATTACCGTTAGTGATCCAGTTCTTGATACCATTTACAAGGTAATGATCACCCATATCTACTGCAGTTGTGCGCTGAGATGTAGCATCAGAACCAGCTTCAGGCTCGCTCAACAAGAACGCACCTATTTTCTGACCACTAGCCAAAGGCACTAAGTATTTCATTTTTTGCTCTTCGTTACAGAAAGTTTCTAAACCCCAGCAAACCAAAGAGTTATTTACACTCATACATACAGAAGCAGAAGCATCTACCTTAGAAATTTCTTCCATAGCCAGCACGTAAGAAATGGTATCCATACCACCGCCACCGTACTTAGGATCTACCATCATACCCATGAAACCCAGTTCTCCAAGCTTCTTGATTTGCTCAGCCGGAAATTTCTGGTGCTCATCGCGCTCGATAACACCCGGTAACAATTCGTTTTTTGCGAAATCGCGCGCAGCCATCTGCACCGCTATCTGTTCCTCTGTAAGTTGAAAGTTCATATTGTAGTATAATATCGGGCGCAAATTAAGACGAAAAAATTAGAATAATCAACTACAGACGTGACAATACCGCATTATTATACTATAATTTATTTCTATAGCACAAAACAAAAACAACAAAATCATAATACCAAACAGCATAACCAACAACTAATTATTTGATTTATATCAAAAATCACACAAATTATCACCTATACATTTGAACAAACAATGTAATAAGTTATGATACAAGATTTGATCAAAGTCGCAATTGCCATTTTAGTTGCTGATTTACTAACAGGTATTGTCCATTGGTGGGAAGATGCTTACGGCAACCCTAACTGGAAGTTTTTAGGTGAATCTGTAATTATTCCCAATCTGCAGCATCATAAATCACCACGTGCATTTATAAAAGGCACATATTGGACACGTATCAACACATCACTTGGGTTAGGCATTGTATTAATTGCCTTATGCTGGGTGTTTTCTATATTTAATTTCTATTCTGTACTGGCTATCTTAATAGCTGCACATGGTAATGAGTTTCATCGTTTTGCACACCAAACAACAAAAGAAAACGGCAAATTTATTACGGCATTACAAAATATAGGACTGCTGCAATCTAGAAAACATCATGGCTTACACCACAAATCTCCATTTGTACATCATTATTGTGTTGTCACCAATTATCTCAATCCTATTCTGGAATTCATCCATTTCTGGGAAATGCTCGAATTCATCCTTAAACACGTCTTCAGAATAAAAGTCTTAAGAAACTCAGCAGTAAGAAATGGATTATAATAGTGGGATATGTAGTCCCGCTTTAAAAGCACATTACTCAGAAGCCGACCGAATGTCCAATTCGATCCCTCTCAATTTCTGTTCACAATAAGTGATGAGCTCGTTAGCTCTTTTCACTTTCGCTGTCAGAGTATCGAGCTGAATATTTCTATCTTCTATCTGTTCCACTAAATCCCTTAGTTCAGAGAAGGCTTTATCGTAAGTCATTTCCATTTTTCTTTTTTTGATTTACTGTGCTCAATATGATCTCATCTTTAAGATAAGTCTCTATCTCTTCATGTTCATTTATTTGTGCCGGGTCGGTTATTATCTTCCCCTTATGCATAATCATTGCAAATCCTCTGTTCAGTATTGTCTCAGGACTTGCACTGGCCACTATCCTTTTATAATAGTCGAGTGTATTTCTCGCATTTTCTAAAGATCGTTCTGCACTATTGGCTACCCTATCTTTCAGTTGGTTTATTTTATCTTCAAAATCCCAGTTGCTATCTACAATATATGTCCCTACCTCAGTAGGTGTTTTGTGTTGCCTTGCCATAAGGTCGGTAATACTTGTATTTCTGTCATGACCAATACCTGTTAAAACCGGCATCGGAAACATACCAACACATTTAGCCAGTTCAAAATCGTCAAAAGATTTAAAATCTGTATCAGATCCCCCACCCCGCACAATTACCACAACATCATAAATTTCTTTACCGGCAGTAATCTTTTCCAATTGCGCTATCATTTGCTGCGCAGCATTATCGCCCTGCACCTGTGTAGCAAAATCAACAATTGAAAAACTATACCCATATTTATTTTGTTCCACAACCTTCTTAAAGTCACGATAACCATCTGTATTTACAGATGCTACTAAAGCTATTTTTTGAAATACCTGAGGTAAGGGTAATTGATTGTTGCGGGTAAAATATCTTCCGGTTGATGGCACCTCAACAGCAATACCCTCAGTGACTAACCGCTCCAGTGTTTTCTTCCGCTCAAACTCCAACTTACCAATTTCATAAGCATAATCTATATCCTGTACCTCAAGCCTTATCCCAAACCTTTTGTGGAATATTACCTTCACCATGCAAGTAATTTCTATACCACTCACAAATTTCTGTTGCGTGTGCCGTTCAAAACTTTCTATGCTGTGGTAAGCATTTGACCAAAACACAGCCCCTACTTCCGTAGTTATTGTGTTCCCGTCCTTTTCTATGAATTTAAGAAAACACCATCTCTTGTCAGGTTGTTTCTTTACATCTGTAATCTCCGCTTTTATAGAAAAAACTTGCCCTATGAACCGATTTCGGATCACAACATCAATCTCATTGACCAGTTGTGATAGTTTTTGTGTTTGTTGCATGCCTATGCAATAAAGATAAGACTAAGCATTGGCACTTATAAGCCCAACCTTAATTAAGGTTAAAAGAAAAAACGTAAGCAAAATATCTTATTGCATAGTTCGTTATGTCTGTAAGTGATAGGTTTGAGCAATATGGGTATTACTCTTTTAGGCATTTTGCAGGTTTATCATTTGATAATTTTAACTATTTTTGTAAATCAATCAATTTAGGTGAATGGAAGAGATTGCGGCAGGACCACTTCTTAGTCTAATAAATACCCCGGAAGACCTCAGGAAGCTCGATAAAATGCAGCTTCAACAAGTTTGTAATGAACTCCGTCAGTTCATTATAGATTGCGTGAGTGTACATGGTGGTCACTTCGGTGCAAGTCTGGGTGTAGTAGAATTATCAGTTGCATTACATTATATATATAATACGCCTGACGATCAGTTAGTATGGGACGTAGGCCACCAGGCTTATGGTCATAAAATACTAACAGGAAGGCGTAAAACCTTTCATACTAATCGTAAATATGGTGGGTTAAGTGGTTTCCCTAAACGCAGCGAAAGTATCTATGATACTTTTGGTGTGGGGCACTCCTCAACCTCAATTTCTGCGGCATTGGGTATGGCAGTTGCGTCTAAGTACAAGGGAGAAGACTATCGCAGGCATATTGCAGTAATTGGCGATGGTGCTATGACCGCAGGTCTTCCTTTCGAGGCACTTAACCATGCCGGCGTTAGTGGTGCAAACCTCTTGGTAATTCTCAACGACAATAATATGTCGATAGATCCCAATGTAGGCGCATTGAAAGAATACCTTACAGACATTACCACATCACACTCCTACAATAAGTTCCGTGATGATGTTTGGAAAATGTTGGGTATGCTGCCAACTAAAGATTTCCAAAAGCTGGCATCAAAAGTAGAAGCAGGGCTGAAAGGTGTTTTATCTAAGAGCAGTAACTTGTTTGAAGCACTCGGTTTCCGTTATTTCGGACCTGTTGACGGGCACAATATTATTAAGCTAACAGAGACACTGAAAAGCATGAAGGATATTCCCGGACCAAAATTGCTGCATATAAAAACAGTAAAAGGAAAGGGGTACGAGTTAGCAGAAAAAGATCAGACCTTGTGGCATGCACCCGGAACTTTCGATAAGATTACCGGTAAAATCAATAAAAAAATAGTTACTGTTCCGGAGCCACCTAAGTATCAGGATGTTTTCGGGCATACCATAGTTGAACTTGCTGAAATGAACCCATTGATTATGGGAATCACTCCGGCTATGCCATCTGGTTGCTCCCTCAAATTTATGATGGATGCTATGCCTGACAGAGCTATAGACGTTGGTATTGCTGAGCAACATGCGGTAACGCTGAGCGCAGGTATGGCTACTCAGGGACTCAAAGTGTACTGTAACATATACAGTAGCTTTATGCAGCGTGCTTATGACATGGTCATTCATGATGTTGCTATACAAAAACTCCCTGTTATCTTCTGCTTAGACCGCGCTGGTCTGGTGGGTGATGATGGCCCAACGCACCACGGTGCTTACGATATTGCATTTATGCGTTGTGTACCTAATTTGGTAGTATCTGCACCCATGAATGAAGCTGAATTACGTAATCTCATGTATACAGCACAATTACCTGAGATGGATTCACCTATTGTTATTCGCTACCCACGTGGACAAGGTGTAATGCCTGAATGGCGCACTCCTATGGAAAAGATAGAAATAGGTAAGGGACGTAAAATATGTGACGGCCAAGAAATAGCCATTCTCTCTATTGGGCATCCCGGAAATTTTGCAGTAGCTGCATGTAAAATGCTGGCAGCGGAAGATATTTATCCTGCTCATTACGATTTACGTTTTGTTAAACCGCTCGATGAAGCTATGC
>CANGMZ010000181.1 GCA_947454715.1 Chitinophagaceae bacterium | reverse complement strand
CTATGTACTTTGCCCGCTACGCGGTTAGCACGACTCACATCTTGTGTCCATATAGTTGCAGCCAGACCATAGTCACTGGTATTGGCAAGTTCCAGTGCTTCATCTTCAGTTTTAAAAGACTGCAATGTTACTACCGGTCCAAAAATTTCCTCCATATTGGTGCGGCAATTAGCCCCCAATCCTTCTATTATGGTAGGCGCAATAAACATACCATTTTCACAGCGTCCTTCGCCCTTTATGGCTGTACCGCCTAATAAGATAGTGCCTCCTTCTTGCTTGGCTAATTCTATACAGCCGAGTACTTTATCATAGTGCAGTTTGCTTACAATAGCGCCTTGCTTGCTACTATCCATCAGCGGATCACCAACGGTCAGCTTTTTAGCACGTGCAATAAACTCCTCCTTGAATTTTTCATAAATGCTTTCCTCTACCAATATGCGGCTACCACACAAGCATATTTGTCCCTGATTGCTGAAACTGCTCTGAATAGTGGTACTCATCATTTTCTCCCAGTTACAGTCGGCAAAAATGATATTGGGGTTCTTCCCACCTAACTCCAGTGATATTTTTTTGAACATCGGAGCCGCTACAGCAGCTATATCCTTGCCCGCACGGGTACTACCGGTAAACGATATGGCCTTAATTTGAGGGTGGGCAACAATTGCAGAACCGCATTTAGGGCCGCCTCCATGAATGATATTCAACACACCATCCGGTAGTCCCGCTTCCATACAGATAATGCTCAACAGGTAAGCACTCATTGGTGTTACCTCGCTTGGTTTTGACACCACGCAATTACCCGCAGCAAGAGCTGGCGCAATTTTCCAGGTAAAAAGATATAAAGGCAGATTCCAAGGAGAGATACAACCCACTACGCCTATTGGTTGACGAAGTGTATAGTTGATGGCCTTGTCTTCCATATTATGGCTCTCCGTGCTGAAATGCATGATGCCTGTAGCAAAAAAACGGAAATTGCTTGAAGCACGTGGAATATCCACACGCTTGCTCAGCCAAAGGGGTTTGCCATTATCGTTGGTTTCAGCCAGCGCCAATGCATCTAAGTTGTTATCTATCAACTCGGCAATACGATTCAATATTTTAAACCGCTCTTCGAGCGGTGTAGTGCTCCATTTAGGAAATGCAGCTTTGGCTGCAGTTACTGCCGATTCCACATCTGCTATATCACTATCCGGCGTTTGGCTATATACCTCACCTGTTGCGGGGTTGATATTAGCCATGTAGTTACCATTGATGGGTGCCTGCAGGTTACCGCCAATGTAATTGGCTATATGCGATGGAGCGGAAAGATTCATGCAGCTAAATTACGGAAAATGCCAGAACCTGCTCTATCAGCATTTAACGCCTTACTATGTTTTTATGCGCTATATTTGAAAATATGAAACGCTTGCCGCTGTTACTGTCATTTATCATTTCTGCCGCTTGTTCATTTGCTCAGGAAAAGGGCAATGCGGTGCAATTCCATTCGTCGCAGGAAGTGCAGCTGCGTATCGATGAGCTCATCCGCACAAAGCAATACCCGCATACACAAGCCAACTTTGAGCAAGCCAACTTGGTTTCTCTGGGAACAGTGATTACAGGAGATACCGTTATCAACAAACTCGGTATGCTGAAGAAGAAAAGCAAGAAGAAATATAAGCTGGCTTACAACCTGCGGTATTCAATCAAGGCAGACAAGATCGTATCAATAGACCTCCCGAAAAAGAAGAAAAAGCGATTTTTAGTTTTTTAAATCTCCTTCTATTTTGTACACCAACAATCTACCAATAATAGAATGGCAGAGATATTAATATTTGAAAATAAAAAACGGCTCCCAACAGGGAACCGTTAAAGTATTGAAAAGTGTTTTATATCAGAGAACTACCACTCACTAAACTCAGGAGCAGCACCCTTTTTGGGTAATTGTATCACATGAGTAGCTCCTAAAATGCGAATGATTGGATAGATAGGGTCAAATTCATGCCACTTTCTACCGAAATTGATTGCTGAAGGAAATTTGTGGTGGTTATTATGATAAGACTCACCCAACATCAGAAAATCAATAGGAATAAGATTTTTAGAGGTGTTAGGCATATCGTGGCTTGCATAACCATATTTATGTGCATACCAGTTGATTATTGCACCATGCACCGGAGCCATCAGCAATAGCGGTGGTAGCAATAGCCATTGCCATGGGCTGGTAACAAAATGCCAGAAGAAAGCGAAATAGCACAAAGACCAGAATATTCTTGGCCACATAGAGCCGGCAAACTTATCGAAAGCAGGCCAGTCAGGAACATTCTTTGTGAACTTTGCATCAATTACCGCGGTGCGGTTGCTGATACCGGCATAGATTACATAAGTCTTCCACATCATGTCAACCACATTCTTTGAATATGAAGGAGAGTGCGGATCTTTATCTGTGTCGGTATATGCATGGTGCATACGGTGCATAATTGCATACGCCCTCGGGCTTAGGTAAGAAGAGCCTTGTGTAACAAATGAAAGCACATAAAAGAATTTCTCTGCGCCCTTGCTCATTTTGAATGCGGCATGAGATGCATACCTGTGATGAAAAAATGTTTGGCAAAATAGCGATGTGTACCAAATGCCAAAAAAGAAAAGAATGATAATCATTAAAAAAATATTTTATTTGAATTGCAAAATTAAATTAAACAAATGAAGGCGAAAACACAATTCTTTCAATACTGATATAAATCAGGTAGTTGTATATATAAAAGGTACGGTATCACCCTGCATTTCATCAACTCATCACTTAATCTTACTTTTAGTCGTTCTTAAAAAACACAATCATTTTAATGAAAAAGCTTAACCAAATAAAAAAATGGGCAATCCCCGCCATCGCACTCATGAGTTTGCAATTATCGGGCAACACATCTCTGGCTCAGGGATATGACCCTAACTTCAATGTTGAAGCACAATCGTTTGCTGATCTTCAATTACTCCGTTATGAGGTTCCCGGCTTTAATGAGCTAACCCTTAAACAAAAACAGCAGGCTTACTACCTGTATGAAGCGGCACTATGTGGCAGAGATATTATATACGACCAAAAAAGCAAGTACGGTATCTTGTTGCGTAAGACCATAGAAGTAATGTATGGAACGTATAAGGGCGACAAAAAATCTAACGAGTGGAAGCAGTTTGAAGAGTATTGCGGTCGTATGTGGTTCAGCAATGGTAACCACCACCACTATAGCAACGACAAGTTTATACCGGAGTGTTCTTTTGAATATTTCATGAGTGTGCTGAAAGCGAGTGATGTTGCTAAATTGCCTAAGCAGAAAGGAGAAACCCTTGAAGCATTTGCAAAGCGCATTAAGCCTATTGTTTTTGATATGAACTTTGAGCCTAAGGTGGTTGATCTGCGCCCAAATGTGGATAACATCGTTAACTCATCTAACAACTTCTACGAAGGGGTAACTCAAAAAGAAGTTGAGGCTTACTACGACAAATTTGATACAAAGGGTAATGCGCCATCTTGGGGTTTGAATAGCAAGCTCATGAAGGTGAATGGCAAAATAGTAGAACATACCTGGAAGAGTGGTGGCATGTATGGTGCATCAATCGACAAGATTGTTTATTGGTTAGAGAAAGCAGTAACAGTTGCTGAAAACGATATACAGAAAGATGCATTACAAAAGCTCGTAAAATACTACAAAACAGGCGACCTCAAAGTTTGGGATGATTATAATGTAGCATGGGTAAAAGACGTAAACTCTCGTATAGATGTAGTGAATGGCTTTATTGAAGTGTATCTTGATGCTATAGGTAAGAAAGCAAGCTTTGAAAGCACACTGTCGCTACGTGATATGGAAGAAACTAAACGTCTGGAAGCAATTGCAAAAGAAGCACAGTGGTTTGAGGATAACTCCCCTATAATGAAGGAGCACAAGAAAGCAACAGTAAAAGGAATCACCGCAAAAGCAATTACGGTAATAGTAGAATGCGGAGATGCAGCACCGAGCACACCTATAGGGATCAATCTGCCAAATGCAGAATGGATACGCAAGGAGCATGGTTCTAAATCAGTATCATTAAGCAATATCATACACTCTTATAATGCAGCAAGCGCAAAGGGCGGAATGATTGATGAGTTTGGTACAAACCCGGAAGTGATTACCCGCATGAAAAAATATGGCGCATTGGCTTCAGACTTGCATACAGATATGCACGAATGTATAGGTCACGCATCGGGTCAGATAAATCCTGGCGTTGAAACAACCGACAAAACATTAAAGAACTATGCAAGTTGCCTTGAAGAAGCGCGTGCTGACTTGGTTGGTCTTTATTATGTAAATGACCATAAGCTGGTAGAGATTGGTGTTATGCCGGATATGGATGTTGCTAAGGCTGCTTACGACAACTATATGATGAATGGTTTGATGACCCAGCTTACCCGTATAAAGCTTGGTGACCAAATAGAAGAAGCGCACATGCGTAATCGTGCACTTATTGCACATTGGGCATTCGAAAAAGGCAAGGCAGATAAAGTAGTGGAAATGATTACACGCGATGGCAAAACTTATGTTCAGGTAAATGATTATCAAAAACTGCGTAACCTATTTGGTGAACTGTTGAAAGAGATACAGCGCATTAAGTCTGAAGGAGACTATGAAGCAGGTAAAAATTTAGTTGAGAACTACGGTGTAAAAGTAGATGCTAAGCTGCACCAGGAAGTATTGGGTAGATTTACACGCCTTGGCATAAAACCATATCGTGGATTTATACAACCAAAATTAGTTCCGGTAATGAAGGGTAATGAAATCACTAACGTGAAAGTGGAATATCCGGATAACTTCTTTAATCAAATGATGGAGTACGGAAAGAAATATGGTTTCCTGCCTGTAGTTAACTAATATACAAGGTTGATAAGAAACAGGTAAGAGAGGTGTGCTGCAAGGCGCACCTCTTTTTTATTACCGATCGCCGGTTCTTTTGAAGCACATTTATGAAAAGTGGAAGTATTTTGTGTTTGCGGAAGTTTTGTATCGGGTATATTGGCTGAAATGCTTAGTGGTAAAGGGTTTGATGGCATTTCAACAAATTTCCGAAAACATCCACTTTTTTCCGGTTTCTTCCACTTTTTTCTGAACCACAGATTTCACAGATCGTGTCGGGGTGTTCAGTCTCGAAATTGGTTTACATGTTTATAATCATTTCATTGATACCTGTTGAGG
>CANGMZ010000180.1 GCA_947454715.1 Chitinophagaceae bacterium | reverse complement strand
TGTGGTCCCACTCGGGTTTGAACCAAGGACCCCCTGATTATGAGTCAGGTGCTCTAACCAGCTGAGCTATAGGACCTGTTCGGCATGCGCCAAACGGAGTGCAAATGTAATGTAAATTTCTAAACAACAAAAAAATGAGTCAAAATTTATTGCCCTCGCTTATTTGCTCTTGGTCTGCAGTTTGTTCAGTTCTTTTTCTTTTTTCGCCTTCGCTTTCTCTATTTTTTCCAGTTCCTCCTGCTTGTCATTGATGGCTTCTTTATTGGCCATTTTGCCATCCAGTGTTTCCAGATATCGGGTAATATTATCTGCCACAGTTGCGTCGTTCGATGGTGTTATATAATTATCATACCCCTTCGATACAGCAAAATGAATAGTAGATTTTCTCTTGTTACCGGTCACCTTATAGTAGTAGTCCAGTTTGTTGGTGCTAATGGTTTGCCACTCTGCCCCTTTAAACGTAAAAAAGCCTTTTTTATGTTTAATATGCTTTATGCCTGCTTCTGTTATAGATTCCTTTACTGTGGCGCGTGTCAGCGATTTTGAGTGTTTATATTTTACAGTAAATGCAGGTACTTTTTCCTTGCCTTTCTTTACCATTGTTTCTTTTACCTGTTGGGCAAAAGTCATAGCCGGCAGCAGTAATAGGGTAGTCAGTAATACTCGGGTAATTCTGTTCATGAGGTATATTTTGAGGTGCGAAGTTAACACCATAGTTGCAAAAAAAGATGCACTTAATTATCAGCGGTTTGTGGTGTCGTCAACAATTTTACCATCGCGCATGGTCAGCACTCGGTCGGTCATTTTAGCCAAAGCATCGTTGTGTGTGATCATTACGAAGGTTTGTCCCAAGTCTTTACGCAATTGCAGAAATAGTTCATGCACACTTTGTGCATTGGCACTGTCCAGATTTCCGGTGGGCTCGTCTGCCATTATTACAGATGGTCGGGTTACCAGTGCTCGGGCTATAGCTACCCGCTGTTGTTCGCCACCGCTCAGCTCAGCCGGTTTGTTATTCAGGCGTGCGCCTAACCCCACTATGCCTAGCATTTCAGTGGCCATAGCTGTTGCCTCTTTCTTGCTCTTTCCCGCTATCCACAAGGGCATACACACATTCTCTACAGCATTGAATTCCGGCAGCAGATGGTGAAACTGAAACACAAAACCCAGGTGTTGGTTGCGAAACAAAGCTTGTTTTTTAGTAGGGAGTTTAAAAACATCTGTACCCTCTATCATTACATTGCCACTATCCGGTTTGTCGAGTGCGCCCATTATGTGTAGTAAAGTACTCTTGCCTGCCCCTGAAGGACCTACAATAGACAAAATTTCACCTTTTTGTACCGTAAATGACACATCATTCACCACCCTAAGGGCGGCATAGTTTTTGATAACATGATTAACAGATAGCATAACAGGCAAAATGGTTAAAATGTAAAAATGCACAAATAAGCAGGAAAATCAACGAAATACTTTTAAACAAGTGCCTACATAATAAGATTTTATTACTTGGGGTAGTCATTTTTAAATTTAGACTTTGATTTTTTGAAATTAAACTACATTTGCCAAAAATTAAGAAATTTATTAAATAATCACAATATGTTTTGGACACTTGAATTAGCATCACATCTTGAGGATGCACCATGGCCGGCAACAAAGGATGAGCTTATAGATTATGCCATCCGCTCGGGTGCGCCGCTTGAAGTTGTAGAAAACCTGCAGGAGCTTGATGACGAAGGTGAAATATATGAAGGCATCGAAGACATTTGGCCTGATTATCCGACCCAGGAAGACTTCTTCTTCAATGAAGACGAATATTAATACGCCATTCAACAAACAATTTTGCAAAGCCGCATCAACTTATTGGTGCGGCTTTCTTTATGCAGGTATGTATTGTTGTGTGTTTACATGCGGCGGACTTATTTTTATTAACTTCACTTTATTATGAAAAAACTATTGCTCCTTCTTATGCTTTTACCGGTGCTTTCTATGGCGCAGCCCGCTGGTGTGCTTGCGCCGCAGTCTGCCAGTCCAAAGTTGTTGGAAGGGTTTGCACAGGCGGGTTATGTTCATGAGTTATGGGTATTGTCGAGTCAGTTGTCTTATGGCTATTCTTCGCTCAGTTACACCGGTAATGGTTTTTATGCAGGCGGTGGTTTGCGGTCGCGCACCAATGCTAATCGTCCACTGGGTTTCGGTCTTTCGCTCGATTACCTGCAATATAATATGGATAAAACCCTCAGCGCCAATGAAGGGGTGCAACGTAAATATGCATTTGCTCGCTTTACACCGATGGTGTATTATATGTTTCCGATAAAATCAGCATTCAGTATTAGTGCTCGTGGAGACATAGCCTTGTTGGCACCAATTGGTAATAATGAACGTGGGTATGCCCAACTTGGTCTAAAGGGTTGTGTAGGGTATAAACAGTATGAGTTGAATCTGGGGTTGAATTTCAGTCAGAGAAATAATAGCCCTGCCACAGCTACTTACAGCAAATGGCGGGAGCAAACCTTCACGCTTGGACTAGTTTGTTTCCCATATCGTTTTGCTGTGGTCAGATCAGCAGCCAAGAAGCCTTCAAAAATGCACAATTAGTTGACTTTTAATGTTTTATTATCAATTTCACCACAAATACTGACCAAAATCATCTTTTTCTTAAAAATATTTAACACTATCGTAACATTCATCAACGGAATTACTTAAATTGTTGATAATTAAGCCGTTGTTAGATATGAATAGAGGAATTTACGAATCAGCTAACGAAAATTATCCAACACTTGTTAAAAGGTTGCAATCTAACTATGTAGACAGGTTTATTACCTATGGTCTTATCTGGTTGTTTATTTCAATTGCTGTGTTTATTAATAATGAGAGCATTGGGTTAAAAGTAATTGCTATTTTATTTGCATTGTCTTATGAGCCGCTTGCAATCACTTTTTACAGAACAGTAGGCCAGATAGTTGTGGGTATAAAGGTTAAGTCATTATCTAAAGATTTGAAAATTACCTTGCTCAATTCTTATGGCAGATTTGGCGTACGATTAATCTTAGGTTGGTTCTCTTTCCTTACTATGTATGATAATTCAGAACGACGTGCTATTCATGATCTTATGAGCAATACTATAGTCGTTGATGTAGCATAATAGTATTTCTTTCTGTAGCAGATTATCATCTTAATTTAACAATCTTCTCTAATGGTATTTAAGTAGCTTTATACAAACATTGCTATATGGATACCCACATATCTCCTAATCAAGGGGGTAGCTTTTTGATACAAACATCGCTACCCGAAAACACATTCACACCCGAAGATTTTAACGAAGAGCATCACATGATAGCTGATATGTGTGCCGAATTCCTTGAAAAGGATATTCTTCCGCATCTGGCTGATATTGATGATAAAAAGGAAGGGCTAATGCAAGACCTGCTCAACAAAGCAGGTGAACTCGGTTTGTTGGGTGCTGCATTTCCTGAACAATATGGTGGAATGGGTAAGGATCTTATTACTTCAGTACTCATAACAGAGCAGTTAGGCGGAGGGCATTCTTTTGTTGTGGCAATGACCGCACATAATGGTATTGGCTCATTGCCTATCCTGTATTTTGGTACAGAAGCACAAAAACAAAAATACATACCCGGTTTAGCATCAGGTGCAATAAAGGGTGCTTATGCATTAACAGAGCCGGGCTCCGGGTCCGATGCCCTTGGTGCAAAAACAACTGCCGTTTTAAGTGAAGACGGCCATAGCTATGTACTCAACGGCCAGAAAATATGGATCACCAATGCCGGTTTTGCCGATGTATTTACTGTCTTTGCTAAGATCAATGGCGAGCAGTTTACCGCATTTATTGTAGATCGCAATACACCCGGTTTATCTTTTGGCGAAGAAGAACATAAAATGGGTATCAAGGGCAGTAGCACAAGACAATTGTTTTTTGAGAACTGTACCATTCCTAAAGAAAATGTGCTGGGTGAGATAGGTAAAGGTCATGTCATAGCTTTCAATATACTGAATATCGGCAGGCTGAAATTATGTGCTGCTACTTCAGGAGCTGCTAAGGTTACCATAAAGACGGTAGTCAACTATGCTAAGGCACGTGAGCAGTTCAAAACATCGATTGCCAATTTTGGTGCTATACAACATAAGCTGGCAGAGATGGTCATCAAGCTATTTGCTGCAGATAGTGCCATGTATCGTACATCGCAATGGATAGATGATAAAGAAAGAGAGTTGGCGGCAGACGGTAAGCACACTAATGCATTACTGGGGGCTGCGGAGGAGTATGCAATAGAGTGTGCTATGCTCAAAGTATTGGGTTCTGAGTGTTTGGATTATGTAGTTGATGAAGGTGTGCAGATACATGGAGGTAATGGCTTCAGCGATGAATATAATATCAGCCGTGCTTACCGCGATAGTCGCATCAACCGCATATTTGAGGGAACAAATGAAATCAATAGATTGTTGGTGCTCGATATGTATTTGAAACGTGCCATGAAAGGGCGTATTAACCTCATGGGGGCAGCTATGGATGTGCAGAAAGAGATGATGAGTATTCCTGACTTTGGTACAGACGATGCGCCTTATGCAGCAGAATATAAAGCAGTGGCTAACTTTAAGAAAGCCATACTTATGAGTGCAGGTGGGGCAGTGCAAAAGCTGATGCAAAACATTGAAAAAGAACAGGAAATATTGATGAATCTTGCCGATATGGCAATCGATACTTTTCAGGCAGAGAGTGTTTTGCTGCGTGCAGTGAAAATGAAAAACAATAATCACGAGTTAGCTGATATAGCATTAGATATCGCCCGCACGTTTATTTATGATGCTGCAGATCGTATCAATCATGCAGGTAAAACAGCTATCAACTCATTTGCCGAAGGTGATGAACAAAGAATGATGCTCATGGGAATAAAGCGTTTCACGAAAACAGATAGTTACAATGTGAAAGACGCCCGCCGTCGTATAGCAGCAAAGTTGATAGAAAAAGGAACTTACTTTTTTTAGCTGCTGATAAAATATTTAAAAACTTCAAAAAAATGTCACCTTGTAAATCAGGGTGACATTTGTGTATATACACAGCTTGTTCTTTGATCACTAATGTCCCCTATACATTCGGCTGATTTTTATCCGGAACACATCGTAAAACATAGCTACAAGTAATATACCCGCAGGTATATAAAATGTATGATAGCGCATGAATTTAAATAGGTAACCACCGGCAATACCACCAAATAAAAAGCAGCTGATAATGACCA
>CANGMZ010000179.1 GCA_947454715.1 Chitinophagaceae bacterium | reverse complement strand
TGTCTTCTTGCTGGCTTTTAACCTTCTCCAAATTTTTTAATTTTGCATCCTTGAGTAAGGTCATTAGCCTGTCATCATATATAGCTAACATTTGCACAGCCAAAAGGCCTGCATTGTGCGCACCATTTACAGCAACAGTTGCTACCGGAATATCATTGGGCATCTGCACAATTGAGAGTAAGGAATCCCAGCCGTCTAGTGAATTACTTGATTTTACAGGTACACCTATCACAGGAATTGTAGTTATAGCGGCAACCATTCCCGGCAAGTGTGCGGAGCCACCTGCACCGGCTATAATTACTTTTAACCCTCTGTCAATTGCTGTCTCGGCATATTCAAACATAATTTGCGGACTGCGATGTGCAGATATAACGGTAAACTCATAAGGAATCTGATAATGATCCAAAATGTCGGCTGCGGGTTTCATGATAGCAGCATCAGAGCTACTACCCATTATTATTCCAATAATTGGTTTCATATTTTTAGTTTAGAATGCTTTTAATAGCTGCTATTTGCGCAATGACACTTTCTATATTTGGTTCAGTAATAGTTATATGTCCGATTTTTCTGCCAATCTTACTATTGGTTTTACCGTAGTAATGAAGGTGAATGCCTGGCCTACTTATTATACCAGATAAATCGTATTCTTTTCCTGTTTCAATTAAATTAACTAGACCAGTCTTGCTGTTCAGGCGAGTATCCCCCAGTGGGAAACCTGTTATTGCACGCACGAGCTGTTCGTATTGCGATGTAACACAACCCTCGATAGTATGGTGTCCACTATTGTGTGGTCTAGGCGCAATTTCGTTAACCAGTAATCTACCCTCCTCGCTAATAAACATTTCTATAGCCATTATACCCACCAAAGACATTTCTGTTGCAATTTTTATAGCTATTTCATAAGCTTGGTTGGTGATCTCAAAGTCTAAATTGGCAGGACATATTTGAAAATCGAGTAAGTGCTTTTCAGGATTAAATACCATTAGCGTTGGCTCATAATATTCTATTGCTCCGTCTTCGCCTCTTGCTACAATTACAGAAATCTCTTGCTTGATTTTTATCTTTTGCTCCAAAATTGCCGTTTCATCAAAAGCTTCTTCTATATCTGACTCATTATATAACATCATAACTCCCTTACCGTCATAACCATTTCGCCGCAGCTTCAAACATGCAGGGAATTTTGAAACATGACTGTATAGTTCTTCCTTATTCCCTATTGATACATAAGGCACTGCGGGGATGTTATGTTGTATCAAAAACTCTTTTTGATCTTGCTTATCCTGTATGGTGGCTATTAGCTCTGGTGAGGGATGAATTTTCACTCCTTTATCTCTCAGAAACCTTAAAGCAGCTGTATTAACTGCTTCTTTTTCGATAGTGATGATATCACATTGTTTCCCAAATGCAACAACATCATCGTAGTTATTAGGATCTCCGCAAGTAAATGAGTTTGTGTACTTGGCAGCAGGTGCATCAATATCTTTATCTAAAACCGAAATATCCAGTCCATAGTCAATTGCTGATCTTATGAGTAATGCTCCAAGCTGCCCACCTCCAAGTATACCAATACGCACTTTCTTATTGTGTATCATGTTGATAATTATTGTCCTTGAGCTAAAGAATAAGATTTAACACCTCCGTACATCATCAGCCATTCAATAGAGCATATTTTTATTGACTTTGAAATCTCTTTTGCAAAATCTAAAATGTCTTCAGCAGCTAAAGATGGAGCACCAGGTTCTCTTTCTATTCTTACTCGGAATTGATCTACACAATCAGTTAACAAAGATCCATCAGGATAGACTTGTGTACCTCTATTACTGATCATAACCAGAGACATATTATCAGGCAATTTGTCTTTGAACTTGTGTGCTATTACTTTAGGTTGTTCGATACTTTCTATAAAGAAATCCGCTCCGTTCACAATTGCTTCACCTTTTGTGGAGGTATGCAAAATCTGATAAACTTCCCTTTTATTTTGTGCTGATATTAAAGCATGGTTAGTTACGTCAGTAGTTGTTGGCAACTGTAAGTTGTTTATAATTTGTTCTGCAAATTGAGTTGTGTTCAACTGCTTGTCTGCTCTGAAACCAAAATCTACAGTGTGGTACCCCTGTAACAATGTATTGTAGAGCGAATTTTCAATGGCAATCGCTTCATTTGTCATTTCAAGATGGCGAAGCATCATGCAACTACTAATCAATAAAGCGGTTGGGTTTGCAATATTTTTCCCTGCAATATCTGGGGCTGAGCCGTGAACTGCTTCGAAGATGCATACATTATCACCAATATTTGCAGAAGGAGCAAATCCTAACCCGCCTACAAGACCCGCACATAGATCTGAAAGTATATCACCTTGCAGGTTAGGAAGTACAATTACCTCAAAGTCATTTGGTCGTGAGACCAGTTTCATGGCGAGGTCATCAACTATTATGTCCGTGGCTTTTATTTCAGGATAGTCTTTTGCAACCTCATAAAAGCTTTCCAGAAAAAGACCATCTGTGAGCTTCATTATGTTAGCCTTGTGACCGCAAGTAACTTTTTTTGCACCTTGTTTGCGCGCCATATCAAAAGTATACTTGTGTACCTGCATGGATCCAGGACGGGTTATGAATCTGCGACAAAGCGCCACATCTTCTGTCAGCATGTGCTCTATGCCACCATAAGTATCTTCGATATTCTCCCTTACCATTGTGATATTGATAGGTATGCCGGCTTTAGAAAACACTGTATCAACACCATTTAACGATTTGAATACACGCTTGTTGGCATAAGTACTCCACATTTTACGAGCAGTAACGTTAATGCTCTTCATGCCTTTCCCTTTGGGTGTTTCCATTGGACCTTTGAATAATATTCCCAATTGCTCAATAGTGTTTTTGGCTTGAGGCGTCATACCTGATGAATGACCTTGTTCGTACCAAGTTTTACCCATATCTACCATTTCAAAATCTAGCGGCGCACCGGTAGATTTAATAATCGATAACGTTGCGTCCATTATTTCAGGACCAATTCCGTCTCCTTTGGCAACAGCTATTTTTATTTTTTGCATAATGGTTTGATGTGTTTTATAACTCTATGTGCACACCACTCCGCAAAAGTAATAAAACTATTTTAAATAATAGTATTACTATTTTAGTTAGTGATTATTATTTAAAAAATAATTGTATAACAACTTTTTATTTTAGTAATGCAATATTTAAAATAGAGATTTATTGTCGATCTAAACTTGTAAAAAAATTGTAGATAATAAATGGGATACTTTGCTTTTTTGACAATTTTTAGTTAGAGCTTTAATTTTGTAACAAATAAATACACAAAAGCACTCCGATGGCAATGAAGGCAAGTTATAAGCAAAGAATCGGTTTATTTTTTTTAATCATCATTTTTATGTCAGTAAATACGTTGAGATCTCAAACACTACATACTGTTATCAGTGTAGATGTAGAAAAGTATTCCGGTAAATGGTATGAAATTGCGTCGTATCCGCAAAGTTTTCAAAAAGCCTGTCATTGTACAACTGCTGAATATACTTTAAGCCCGGATGGTTATCTGATAGTAGAAAACAGATGTAACAAAGGTAGTGTGAATGGTAAGCAATCTTACATAAAAGGGAAGGCATTTGTTGAAAAGAACTCCGGTAATGCAAAGCTGAAAGTTCAGTTTTTCTGGCCTTTTAGGGCAAAGTATTGGATAATCGATTTAGCTGGCGACTATAGCTATGCAGTTGTCAGCCATCCTAATAAGAAGTACTTATGGATATTATCCAGAACACCTAAAATGGATGATGCAGTATATCAGCAGATTCTTTCAAAGTTGAAGGGGAAGGGATTTAATTTAAACAAGCTACAGGTTACCGAGCAAATTTAAAAAGAGTACTTAACACTTGACATACTAGTTCTTTTATACTTATTGTAAACAAATGCTCTCAATAACACACTAATTTCACATGTAGAATTTACTTGAAATTACATCATAGCGTTAAAGCCTGTAGCTTCTACAGACTTTAACGCAAATCGACTGAGTTACTTATATGCTAATTTAAAATTCCAGATTTTCCAATCAACTGATAAAATCCCAAGTCATATCACGATTCAGCTGGTATTTCTGCCTATCCTGAGGGTCGTGGCATATCATGTGTATCCATCCATTTCCAAATAGCTTTTGGAGAATCAGTTGCTGCTTAATTATTTCATCAACTTTTGTTTTAGGTGCATAAACCACTACTAGTAGCCTGATTGGGTCGTGATATGTTTCGTCATCAGATTTAAAGACTGACTGTAAGGGCAGTCCATTCATAAGGTCACTGGCATTGCCCTGCATAATGCCTATTTTGCCTGTAATGTTTTTAGTGATCTTACTTCCTCCGCCGAATGCAACGTTGTCAAGAGTTGAAAAGAAATACTGAGCGTTTATCCATTGAGCCACTACCATAGGTGCCGTCAATATAGTGGTGAGCGATGAGCTATCAATATCTTTTTCCCACTCATAAGAGTGGAGAAATGATCTGCCTTCAAGGTTGATATCCCGGGTTAGCCACCTGGGCCCTACAATAAATGCAGCATTTCGGGCTAACCCCCATTCTGGTCTTATCTGGGCCCAATCTTTAGCACGCATGGCTGTCGCTGTGTTTGCTTGTTGCATATTTGTGCTAATACCCATTTGCCCGCTTCTCCATAAACTATTTTCGCATCTGGCAAATTCAAGGCTTTGTTTAAGAGCCTGTACTTGTGCTGCAAAACTATCTAGTATACCCTCACTATATAACTCTACTTCATCGGTAGTTGTATTGTGTTCAGCAGCCAGGAAAATTGTATCATCAGGAATAGCTAATCCCAACTTGCTAATCTCACTTCGTACCCCGTGGTCATTCAGTATGCTGGCAAGAATTCGGGCGTTAGGCGCTCCATGCCGCCCTCCGCATGCTCCGCAGTCGAGGGCTGTTGCATACGCATTATTCTCAGTTGTGCTGCCATGACCGCAAAAAACAACCAGCGGTGCAAAATTTTCTGTTAGCCCCATCATTTTCAGAGCACCTGCACCAAAGGCTACCTGCTGCCGATGCGGTATGCTGCCGATCTCTGGCGTTACTGAATACTCAGGTGCTAGAGAATTCTTAAGTGCAGATTGTAGTGATGACGCACTGTTTGGTAACAAGCTCCTTAAGCCCATCCAGACACCACTAGTCATTCCCAGTGTTTCTACAAGAGCAAAGGGGGTAGAAAAATTATATTTAAGTGATTGATAGAGCTTTTTTATCCCCTTTAC
>CANGMZ010000178.1 GCA_947454715.1 Chitinophagaceae bacterium | reverse complement strand
CTCTCATTACTTGATGAGTTTATAGTTGAGTGGATTGTCAAGTATAAAGTTATTTAAAGTAAGTGGTTGTGCAAGGGATAGCCGGGATTTATGATAATTTAATACAGTATGGGTTGTTGTCATCCGAAAGATGATACGTGCGATGACAATTACACCTATGCAGTCTTTAATACGCACCTGAGGCGACGGACTACAATGCACCAATACTTTGTAAATCCCCGATACTTTATTATCTTAACACTTGCTAAAACGCCTCAACAAAATGAGCATACTTAAAAAAGTTACGCTTGCGGCTGCAATTGTTGTGACCTCAACAACTGTCAATGCCCAGAATTTCAGAATTCCTGATAAATATTCATTTGAAACTGCTGATGGCTATCACAAATATGATAAAGACATCATCAAGTGCGTGAACTGGATGGAGAAAACACCTCCGGGAGTAGAGGATGAAAAGGTGCAGCATGCAGGTCGTTTTCTTTTAGAGTGGTTGTCCGGCGCACCATATATGCGCTTTAACAGCAATGTGCGCATAGATGCATTCCTTGGCGATAGTCCGGAATACAGAATTTATTATATGGCTGGTTGGGCTCGTGCTGCGCTGCAAGCGGGTGCAGCTAAACCCGATAAACTTTCCTGCTCTTATGCCGGTATTAAAACCGTTATCAAGGTGTATAAAGAAGCTAAGCACGGCAAGAAAGACGCTAATATTGAAGAGTTGATAAAACTCGATGAACAAAACAAATTAAAAGATTGGGTGCAGGAGCGTGTATAGTTTTGAGCATAAACAAAAAAGAAGAAGCCGATCATTGATTATCAACGATCGGCTTCTTTATGTTTATGAAATAAGTATTATCTGGCTATGTTCACCGCTCTTAATTCTCTGATTACGGTTACTTTAATCTGACCCGGATACTGCATTTCTTTTTGTATCTTATCTGCTATTTCGAAAGACAAACGATCGCTATCCGCATCGCTTACTTTATCAGCTTCTACAATTACTCTCAACTCGCGACCTGCCTGAATAGCGTAAGCTTTTTCTACACCATTGTAAGCCAATGCCAGGTTTTCAAGATCCTTGATACGCTGAATATAGCTCTGCATCATCTCTCTTCTTGCACCCGGACGAGCACCGCTTATCGCATCGCAAGCCTGTATGATAGGAGAAATAATATAGGTCATTTCCATTTCATCGTGGTGAGCACCAATTGCATTCACAATAGAAGGATGTTCACCTGCTTTTTCAGCCAGTTTAGCACCCAGTAATGCGTGGCTCAATTCAGTTTCTTCATCAGGCACTTTACCTATATCATGCAGTAAACCTGCACGTTTAGCCAATTTAACCACCTTCTGACCTAAGCCAAGCTCTGCAGCCATTATACCGCAAAGGTTAGCTGTTTCTTTAGAGTGCATCAACAAGTTCTGACCATAAGATGAACGGAAACGCATCTTACCCACTATTCTTACCAAGTCTTTATGCAGACCATGTATGCCAAGTTCAATGATCGTGCGCTCACCTATTTCCATCAACTGCTCTTCCAGTTGTTTCTTTGTTTTTTCTACTACTTCTTCAATGCGGGCAGGGTGTATACGACCATCTTGCACCAAACGTTGCAGCGACAAGCGCGCCACCTCACGGCGGAATGGATCGAAGCAGCTCAATACAATTGCTTCAGGGGTATCATCAATGATCAAATCCACACCGGTTGCGGCTTCAAGCGCACGAATGTTACGACCCTCACGACCAATAATCTGACCCTTGATTTCATCGCTTTCCAAATTAAATACCGTGATGGCATTTTCGATGGTTTGCTCTGCAGCAGTGCGCTGAATGCTCTGTATAATGATTTTCTTAGCTTCCTTGGTAGCGTTAAGCTTGGCATCTTCCATGATGTCCTTAACATGTGCCATAGCACGTGTTTTAGCTTCTTCTTTTACCAGTTCTATGATTTCAGCCTTAGCTTCTTCCGCTGATAGGTTTGCGACTTTTTCAAGACGTTTTACATGCTCTTCCTGATGACGCTCCAGTTCTGCACGCTTGATGTTGACTACTTCTGTTTGCTTTTGAAGGTTTTCTTTGAGCTGTTCGTTTTCTTGTGTCTGGCGTTGCAGTGCAGATGTTTTGTCGTTAACTGCCTGCTGCTGTTGTTTAATTTTGTTTTCTGCTTCTGCTATTTTCTGATTACGCTGAGCAGCTTCTTTGTCGTGTGTCGCTTTTAATTGGTTATACTGTTCTTTAGCTTCCAGTAGCTTATTCTCTTTTAGCGTTTCTGCAAGTATTTTAGCATCTTCAACTATCTTCTTTGACAGTGTTTCTGCGTCTTCAACCTGCTTTTGTGTGTTTTTTGCAAAAATGAGTTTCCCAATGACAATCCCTATTACTAACGCCACGAGTGCCGCGACGACTACTGTTATGATCGAATCCATAATATTGTATTTGTTTTATATAAATGATCAGCCAACTCTCTTCATTTCAACAGAGCCTACTGTATGTATTTTAGCGTGCTAAGTTAACAAAACATTTTGGTTATGAAATGGACGGTTCATAGTTATAATTTTACAATGTTAAAAACTTCATAGCCAGAAAATTATCTTAAATAATAACTTTACACCCTATAGCACTCAGGCGCGCACAATTAAGTGTTGTTCATGTTTTTCTTAACTTAAACATTGCATAGTATTCTGCCTGCTGCTTTTAACTGTATAATCCAATAAATGGCACCTATTTTCAGTTTTTGTAATGTTTCTGTAATGCCGGTAAGGAGCGAGCCTAATCACAGGGCCGAGCAAACTACCCAGCTATTGTATGGAGAAAAAGCACAGATACTGGAAGTAAACAACAGGGAATGGGCACGCATTCGTTGCGAATGGGACGGTTACGAAGGCTGGTGCAAACACAGCCAGTTGACAGAGATTACCCGCCGAGATTATATTAAAACTACTAAATACCTAAGCGCGACACATAACGGTAAAATAATCTTTGACCGAGACGAAATGTCGATACCACTAGGTAGTGAGCTGGTAGGCATGCGTGGTGGAATGCTCAAAGCAGCCAATACGGAAGGACAGTTTAAGGGGAAAAAGATAAATGTTACCGAGACTGTGCTGATGGCAGAATATGTGAAAGAGAATGCCTTACAGTATATGCATGCGCCTTATTTGTGGGGCGGACGCAGCTTAGCGGGTATTGATTGCTCCGGTTTGGTACAGATGGCATTCAAGTTTTGCAATTATGCCTTACCCCGAGATGCCAGCCAACAGGCGCACAAGGGTGTTTTGGTAGAGTTTCTGCAAAATGCACAATGTGGCGATGTAGCGTTTTTTGACGACAAAGAAGGTCGTATTGTGCATGTAGGCATACTCCTTGACAATCAGAATATTATACATGCCACAGACTCATCTGGCAGAGTGGTCATAGACAGAATAGACCTGGGCGGGATAGTTAGTGTTTCGTTGCGCAAGCGCACACACAATCTGCGTGTAGTGAAGCGCATTATAGGTAATGAGACCACTAATGAAGTGCCGGAAGGTTTGTTTCCTGCAGATCTTATATAAATTAACCTCAATTATTAGTTAAACAGGTTCTTGACCACTTCGTAGGTGGTATTGATGCGATATTGTGCTTTTATGCGGATAATCATATCGCTTTTCTCCATCATAAAAAGTACTTTCTTAATCTTTTTCTTGTGTAACTCCTGTTCTACAAGATTCGCCACCGCTCCTTTAATAGCCCACAATTTATTGCTGATCTCATCGGCATTGGGGTATTTATTGTCGCTGTAGTTATTGCGTTCGTATATGAAAGCCAGCATTTGTTTCATATCCGGTTCTAAGGATATATAATCTGATCCGAAAATAGTGATTAACTCACCTGAGAATAATTTTTGAAAAGATGCAGCTTCTTCCTCCTTCACTTCGGGCGCAGCAGGCTCTTCTTCCACAGGGGGTTCTTCTACAATAATTTCCGGCTCAGGTTCCGGAAGTACTTCTGTTATAAATACTTCTTCGGGCAGGGTTGTTGATTTACCGGGTATTTTGTGATCCCCACTAACGAGTCGTTCGTAAGCAGCGTTTTTGTAAAAAATATACTTCGAGTCATCTGGCAGTGCATCGATAAAAACGGCAACCACTTCTCCCTCCATAAATGGGAGTACTTCAAACCTGATATATTCGCTAACATCTACCGGAATGCCATTAACATCAGTAAACTCGGCAACCAACTGGCGTAGTTTACTTTCATTACGCTGATCAAATCCCTTGAAAATGTATCGGTTATTATCTTCATCATCTTCAATGCCTATCACTATTGCGCCGCCTCGTGTGTTCAGAAAGGCATTAGCTGAAATGAAGAGATCACTCCAACCGCTGGCAACATGACTGTTGTCTTTTATTGCCACCTTTTCCTGGTCGGTCCATACGTACTCATTATTAGCTATACTATACGCTATATGCTGCAGTATGTCGTTGATCATTTTCATACAGATGCAGTAAAACTATTGATTGTTAGTGAAGTAGCAAAATGAGGCAAGACAAAATAAGATTGAGTGGTGCTGAGTAACTTAGTAAAGTTGCCGTAAAATGTACATAAAGAACTAAAATATTGCCCATAACTATTTTTAGTTGTCATGGGCAATATTGCTTCATTATATGATTAACATTCGCTCAGGCTTATTGGCAATTGCATTGCCAAACCGCCTTCTGCAGTCTCTTTATATTTATGGTTCATGTCGAGTGCAGTCTCCCACATAGTATTAACTACAGCATCAAGCGAAATACGCGCTTTATCAGGGTTACTTTGCAGTGCTAATTGGCTGGCTGTAATTGCCTTGATAGCCCCCATTGTGTTGCGCTCGATGCAAGGCACCTGCACTAAGCCACCTACGGGATCGCAGGTGAGCCCCAGATGATGCTCCATAGCAATCTCTGCTGCCATGAGGCACTGCCCTACACTGCCACCCATTGCCTCTGTAAGTGCGGCTGCAGCCATAGACGACGAAACACCTATCTCTGCTTGACAGCCGCCCATAGCAGCGGAAAGGGTTGCCCCTTTTTTGAATATACTGCCTATTTCAGAGGCTGTAAGCAGGAATTTAATAATTTTCTCCTCCGTAAAGCCGTCGCAGAAGGCAATATAGTATTGCAATACCGCAGGTACTACACCTGCTGCACCATTAGTAGGGGCTGTTACCACACGACTAAAAGATGCGTTCTCTTCATTAACTGCCAATGCAAAACAACTTACCCAGTCGAGGGTATATTTGAATGACGAGCCACCACTTCTGATAACTTCTATCCACTCGTT
>CANGMZ010000177.1 GCA_947454715.1 Chitinophagaceae bacterium | reverse complement strand
GCGCACGGTAATACATTCGGTTCGTGAAAGCGGTAACCCGGGCGGTGTTGGCTTTTCACAATTTCCTTCAGTAATTACTTTTTATGAGAATAATGTGAGCTTGTTTGGTAAAACATCTAGAGGGTATATATCACCTGTAAGTGATAATGCTCTGAACTACTATAAGTATAAATATGAGGGTCAGTTTGAGGAGGGAGATCATTGGATATATAAGATTAAGGTAATGCAGAAGCGTGCTTATGAGCCTTGCTTTAATGGGTATATATATATAGTTAAAGACGATTGGGCAATACACAGTCTTAATCTCACATTGACCAAAGAATCCGGTTTAGATAAATTAGATACGCTAAAAGTTGATCAATTGTTCTTGCCATTAAAAGACAATACATGGGTCATTAAAAGTCAGGTGGTTTATATAGCCATAAAGATATTTGGTTTCGATGTGGTGGGTAGTGCGGTTACTGTATATAACAAACAAAAAGTAAATGAGCCTATTGCAGATACTATGTTCGGGCATAAGGTGGTAAGTTCTTATGATAAGGTTGCTAATAAGAAAGATACATCTTACTGGGAGGCTGCCCGTCCCATACCTTTAGAAGCAGATGAAAAGAAAGATTTTGTAGTAAAAGATAGTCTGAGGAAAGTATATGAAAATCCCAATAGAATTGACTCTATTCGAAAGAAAGGCAACAAATTTGGAGTAGGTGGATTTTTAATAAGCGGTTATACCTATTCAGGTAAAAAGTATAAAAGTGTAATCAGTACAAATTCATTATTGTTGGGCTTGAGTGAAGATAATATAATCAATTTCAATTCGGTAGAGGGAGTAAACCTAGCCCCGAAAATACATTGGCGTCATAATGTAGATACAGGTAAAAATCTGTTTGTTGATGTGGCAACAAGATATGGGTTTGCAAATACGCATTTCAATGCAATCGGCCGTTTATATTATTCAGTAGCAGATAATTCTTGGCGGAGCAGATCATGGACCGGAGGGGTAGAAGGTGGCAAGTATACCTTTCAATACAACCCTGATAACCCGGTGTTGCAATGGTTTAATACTTATGCTTCTCTGTTTTATAAAGAGAATGATCTTCGCATATATGAAAGATGGGAGGGCTCTGCATTCCTTAGACGCAATTATGGAAACGGCCTTACTTGGTTAGTGAAAGGTTCATTCCAAAGGCGCACACCATTGAATAATACAACTGAGTATAATTTTGAGCACATTGATGTGCCGTACAAAAGCAATACTCCAATACATTTACTTCAGACTGCTACTGCATGGGAAGAGCATAATGCGCTTTTGTTTTATGGCTCTATTTCTTACAAGCCGGGGATTACCTATACTCAATATCCTGATTATAAAGTACCTAATAATAGTACTTGGCCTCGTTTTACCCTCACTTATGAGAAAGGTTTTGCAGGGGTATTTGAGAGCAAGACCGACTTTGATAAATGGAAGTTTAATGTACAGGATAACTTGTCTCTCCGGCTTTTGGGTAGTTTGTCGTACAATTTTGGAATTGGAGGTTTTCTTAATGATAAATATGTTTCGTTTCCGGACCTTATACACTTATATGGCAATAGAGGCATTGGTTATGCATCTACTTATCTTAATAGTTATCAGTTTGCACAATATTATCAGTTTAGTAATAAAGAACGGATGTATGGAGAAGGACATGTGGAGTATCATCTAAACGGATTACTCAGTAATAAGATACCGCTACTCAGACAGGCACAGTGGTACATTGTTTGCGGAGGTAACGCATTTTATGCCAGTGATCATAATTACTATAGTGAGGTGTTTGCGGGTATCGACAATATTGGTTGGAAGCTACTCCGGTTGTTAAGGGTAGATTTTGTACAGTCGTGGGATAGTAACCTGGGGCGTAATTCAGGAATACGATTCGGGTTAAGTGGTTCTGCATTTACACAAAGACCTAATGTAAGTCACAGCGAATGGTAATTACCATCCGCTGGCTAATACATCTGCAATGTGCATTGTTTGTATAGATAAGTTGTTTTTGTCTATATATCCTTGCATGTGCATCATGCAGGAAACATCAGTGGTGATGATATATTTAGCACCTGTGTCCAGTGCATTTTTGACTTTTGATTGTGCCATACCAACAGATATAGGCTCATACTTGACTGCAAAAGTGCCACCGAACCCACAGCAAGTTTCACAGTCTTTCATTTCAACCAATTCAAGACCTGTTACATTGTTGAGTAAAGTTCTCGGACCATCTTTGATGCCGCATTCACGAAGTGCACCGCAAGCATCATGGTAGGTTGCTTTACCATTTAGCACAGCCCCTACATTAGTTACTTTCAATATTTTTGTAAGGAATTCAGTAAATTCAAACATGTTGCTGCTCACCTGACGACAAAGCAAATGGTCTGCACTGTTTTCAAATAGCTTTTCGTAAGAATTACGAGCAAAACCTGTACAAGATCCACTAGGACTTACTATATAAGATTGATCTTTAAAGTCCTGTAAAAATTTTTGGGCAACGGCTTTTGCCTCGTCCTTATAACCCGCATTATATGCAGGCTGGCCACAGCAGGTTTGGTCTGCATTGTATGTAACATCGCAGCCTAGTTTTTCTAATACTTTTACCATGTTCATCCCTGTTTGGGGATAAAGTTGGTCAATGAAACAAGGTATAAATAGTTGTACTTTCAAAGCTAAATTTCGGATTGCAAAAATGAAATACCTCCTTTGGGGAAGTTTTATATAAGTATGCTAAGTTAGGAATGTAATTTTGTTTTTTTTAAAGAGCTATAAAAAACAGTTTAATTGACTCATTTTAATCGTATTGATATTTGTTGATAGTTTTTAATGTATTTGGGTATGGAGATAGATATAAAAGAGATTAAAATTTCAGAACATTATTCACAGATTGCCGGTTTCATGCATGAATTGCATAAACACGAACATCAGCTATTTGAAAAAACTGCTGATTGGAGTGATATAGAGCAAAGATATATGCGACATATAATAAGTATGCAGGAAGAAAGCGATGGGGTATGTGTAGTGGCATATATAAATGGGGTAGCAGCCGGGTTCATTTTTGGATATGTTCAGGAGCAAGATGACAGCCGTATAGAAATATATGAGGGCAAAGAGCTTTATGTTTCTGATGGATATATAGCTGAAACATTTAGGAGAATGGGTATTTACCGAAAATTGAATGACTATCTGGAGCAACTCTTTATTAAAAACGGTGTTCGCCGTATCACTCGATTCACATTGGTGAATAATGTAAGAATGCGACAATTACTGGAGGAGGAGGGCTACATTGTAACCCGCCTCCTATATGAAAAGTGGATTGATTAATCTTAGAATTTGTATTCTATTCCAAAAGTGAATAGTTGTTTGATTTGTAACCAGCCGAGTTCTTTTCCCGGGTCGTTCTTTACTACACCTTTTGAGTCGTTTCTGTTGTACGGGAAATTGTTGTCGTATATGAATGTGGCACCTACTGCTACGTTCATATACTTGCTGAGTTTGAAGTCGAAAAGATTGTCAAATAATACAGCGATATTGCCCGGATTATCTTTTTTTACAACGTTCCCCAAGCTGTCTTTACTGTCCTTTGCTAAATAGTTAGAGTAAAGGTCTAGGCGGGTTTTGTATCGAATGTTTTTAGATAACTTAGTCAGATACCTTCCGGAAACATAAGCACCTAACTCGTATTTAGACGTTTTGTTGTAGTCTATACCAAATGCACCTTGAGGTGACAAAGAGGTAAAATACTTGCTGGCCAATGTAAGTCTTCCAGCAACAGGAGATATAAACAGGCTTATATCACTTCCTTTTCTATACTCGACTCCGATTGCTGTTGTAAAATAGGCAGGTGAGAAAAATTTTGAAGTAGGTGGATGTTTTTGCCAGTCAGTAACGGTGTAATCATATCCTTCTGTAATCTGCGATTTGAAGTTTAGCAAGCCGGAGAAATACCAGTTTTTTGCTGTGTCGATTCTTACTCCATACTTTGATGTGAAGTCAATGCGATCATCTGTTTTATGTGGTAGGAACGAGGTAGAGTAGGTGTAGTTAAGTCCATAAGAAATATCCAGATTGTTACTCCATATATCTCTGTGTGCCAAATGGTCCAGATGGCCGCTGAATATGCCATTAACATTGAATGACGCTAGTTCACCACCTGCAGCCCAGTTGTGGAGAAAACCTTCGTTCATACCTATTGTCACAAAGCCACCGTAGGTCCAGGCAACTGTATCTTTGTTAGAAGTGGCTAAAGATTTTTTAATGTCATCGGCTTTGTTGAGTTGGGCACTAGTGCTAAATGCTGTCAATACAAGCGCAATAGCTGAAACTGTTTTTTTCATTGGGTATATTTTTATTAGTAAATTATCTTGGTTTGTAGTGTGCTGCTTCTAATAGTTTTGCCGGTTCTATATTACTTGTAAGCAGTTCTTTTAGGGTAATGTTTGTGTTTTGATTCATGTATGCACTAACAATTCGGTATCCCATCCATGTGCCTACATTGCCTGGCGTTGGGTTACCCGGGTCGGTGGCAGTGCCAATACCTCTTGCAAAAGGTCCGTCAACAATATATGGAACAACTGCAGATTCTTGTTTGTTATACAATAAGTTTTGTTGAATAAAGAAATTGTAAAGTTCTACTTCATTTTTCTCACACCATTTTATCTGTATACCGGTGAACCCGAACAAAACAGAGTCAGGTGCCGTGGGCATAATTTTGTGCAGGAAATATTGTTCCTTTCCGCGCTGAATCATCATGTCCAGTAAGGTTTTTTCTTCACCTTTGAATGGATATACTGCCTGATATGTGCTTCTGAAAACAGCTACAGGGATATAGCTTTTTCTGAGGTGTGGCCCCATGTATGATGGTACGCCAACAGATGCATAAAATGGGAATTGTGGTCCCAGATACATATCAAGACATACGGTACTTATATTAGAATCTACTGCTGATGCAGGAGTATTGATAAGGCTACCGTTGACATAATATACTTTGGGTGTTTTTATGAATGGTAAATAATATTTTATGTATTGAAAGCCTTTCGAGAGCTCGGCATCAACATCTTTAGTGTCCGGGTAGTATTTAACAATGCTGTCTTGGAGGTGGACAAAATCTGGAAAAGTAAGGTATTCATGAACGCCTTCTCTAATGCCTTTTGCGGTATCTGAGAAATTGCTATATACCTTTAACCCCATCATCGTATCAAGGAAGAAATTGAGGAAATCGGGGTATTTCTGTTGTAGTTTTTGTAGTCCGGCGGCAATATGGTTAGTGTCGATAGCATATATATCTTTATCGAAACGCTGAGT
>CANGMZ010000176.1 GCA_947454715.1 Chitinophagaceae bacterium | reverse complement strand
GATTGGTGAAGTTAATCATCAGAGCTTACGATAAGGCTCAGGAGCAGGAAGATGAATATGAAGAAAAGAAAAAAGCGGAGAGAAGGGGAGATAGTGCAAAATCAGATGCATAGTTGAACTTTAGTAGCTAGATAATAGCAAAAAGTAAATGGGGTAAGAATTTATAAATTCTTACCCCATTTACTTTTATATATGTTATTGATATTACAGCGCAAACGCGTCATCAACCAATTGTTGTTGTTCAATTGTATGCTTTTTAGCAAAACCTGTTGCAGGAGAGGCGCTTGCAGGTCTACTTTGGTACTTGATTGGGAAGTTTTCAAGATTCATGCTCAGGAACGGTAATGCCCCCATGTTTCTTGGTTCTTCCTGTACCCAAACCCACTCTGCTTTTTTATACTTCTCACGAAGTTCGTTAAGTTGCTGTTGTGGTAAAGGATATATCTGCTCTAAACGCACAACTGCAACATCTTCACGTTTGTCAGTCATCTGTTTTTCGCTGATATCAAAGTATACTTTACCTGTACACAAAACAACTCTTTTTACTTTCTTAGGGTCTGTGATGAACGGATCATCCAACACTTCTTTGAAGCCACCGGTGGTAAAATCTGCCATTGGCGAATAAGCGCGTACGTGGCGCAAATTAGCTTTAGGTGCGAAATTTATCATTGGCTTACGGAAATTCCATGCCAATTGTCTGCGAAGGCCATGGAAGAAGTTAGCTGCAGTTGTGATATTGGTGATGGTCATGTTCAACTCTGCACACATGAGCAAGAAACGCTCCATACGAGCACTTGAGTGTTCGGGTCCGCCACCTTCATAACCATGCGGTAATAACAGTACCAAGCCATTCATGGTAGCCCATTTCTGTTCGCCACTTGTGAGGTATTGATCTATTATTGTTTGTGCGCCATTAGAGAAGTCGCCATATTGAGCTTCCCAAAGAACCAGATTGTTTGGGTTAGCCATTGCATAACCATATTCAAAACCAAGCACTGCAAATTCGCTCAACAATGAATTATAGATATACATTTTGCCCTGATTGTCAGCAAGACGGCTCAATCTGCTATAAGGAGCATTGGTGTTTTGATCATAGAGAACCGCATGTCTATGAGAAAAAGTACCTCTTTTCACATCTTCACCACTGAGACGTACTTCTTTACCTTCTGTAAGTAAACTTGCATAAGCCAGTAATTCGCCTGTTGCCCAGTCTACTTTACCTTCGGTATCAAACAGTTTAGTTTTATCGTTAAGCAGTTTTTCCACTTTTTTCAATGGGCTGAAATTTTCAGGCCACTTCATTAGTGAAGCAAGTAAGTCTTTAAAATTATCTTCTGTTATTGATGTGTCAGGAGATGTGCCGAAGTCAATTTCTTTTGCTTTACGAAGCTCTTTCCACCAAAGTTCAGGTTTCTGATATTTGTATGGTAATGGTTTTTGTTTGGCTTCATCAAGGCGCTGCTGTAAATCATCCCAGAAACGTGTTTCCATGTCTTTAGCCATAACTTGAGCATCAGCTTCTCCATGCTGCAGCAGATACTGAGTGTACACTTCACGAGGGTTAGCGTGTTTGTCAATCAATGCATAAAGAGATGGCTGTGTGAATTTTGGTTCATCACCTTCATTATGACCATGTTTACGATAGCAAACCATATCAATGAAGATATCTTCATTGAATTTCTGACGATAAGCAACTGCTAATGCTGCACATTTTACTACTGCTTCTGCATCATCTCCGTTTACATGGAGTACAGGAGCCTGTACCATTGATGCAATACTTGTGCAATAGTCAGATGAACGAGCATCATCGAAGTCGGTAGTAAAGCCTATCTGGTTATTTATCACATAGTGGATGGTTCCGCCTGTGTGATAACCTTCCAGTTTAGACATTTGTAACAATTCATAGATAATGCCCTGTCCTGCAACTGCTGCATCACCATGAATCAATATCGGTAATACTTTATGATACTCGCAATTGTAAAGCGTATCTGCCTTAGCGCGTGCAAAACCAGCTACGACAGGGTTAACAGCTTCAAGATGCGAAGGGTTTGGTGCCAACTGAACATTGATGTTCTTGCCATTTGGGGTAACAATATCTGACTGGAAGCCAAGGTGATATTTAACGTCACCGCTACCCATAGTCATGTCTTCCGGCATATTACCTTCAAACTCAGAGAAAATTTGTTCGTAAGTCTTTTTTAGCGTGTTAGCCAAAATATTCAAACGACCTCTGTGCGCCATTCCAATAACTACTTCCGCAACACCAGCATCCGCAGCGTCGTTAAGAATAGTATCCAATGCTGCTATTGTGCTTTCACCTCCTTCAAGACCAAAACGCTTTTGACCAATGAATTTAGTGTTTAAGAATTTTTCAAAAATAACACCTTCATTAAGTTTTTCAAGGATGCGTTTTCTCTGTGTAATAGAGAGTGGCTTCATCATCATTGCCTCATAGTTGCTCTTCACCCACTCACACTTTTCAGTGTTGTTGATATAAGTATATTCAACGCCTATATTGCCTGTGTATAATGTTTGCAATCTTGCAAGAATGTCCTTAAGTGTAGCATTATTCATGCCCAAGAACTTTCCTGCAAAGAATGAAGTATTCATATCAGCATCAGTCAGATTGAAGCGACTAAGCTCCAATTCAGCGTGACGATCTTTACGAGAACGAATAGGGTTAGTGGTAGCAGATAGGTGACCACGCTTGCGGTAAGCACGTATCAGCTCAAATACACCCAGTTCTTTCGACATCTGGTCTCCACTGATTGAAGTTTTACCTGCATCAGCCGGAGCATTGCCTGTTATCTGGTTTGATGCGAAATCAAAACCTTCAAAGAATTTTTTCCATTCAGGATCCACTACTGTGGAGTCTTTTACAAAATCATTGTACAAAGATTCAATGTAAGCCGATGTCGGTCCTGTTACGTAAGAGAAGTCCTTCATTGTAAGAGAAAAAAGTATTTATAAATATGATCGGTAAAGTACTGATATTCCTTTGAAAAAGCCTGTTTTTCGTCGCAAATTTAGTTTAAAATGCTTAAAACACAGGTACAATTTACAACAGAAAACAATTTCTCTGCAATTTATAGTTTTATTATTTACACAGTTACCTCCCTATTGCTAAAATAGTATCTATTCTTACTTTTTTATTCAGAAAACAATTTGGGGTAGAGTGGGCAATAAAAGGTTGATTATTGGGATTACTTTGATGCAGGATCAATCCCTAATTCATGTAACTTCATCATCAATTCAAATTCTCTGTTGATATTTACAGCGGTTACCATTTTACATGTTTTACCTTCAAAATCAATATTGTGAGAGTAGATGTGTACTTTTAGTTGTTCGCCGTTTTTTTTATGTGAGTCCAGTGGTTGTTATCATAAAAACCACTTTTATAATCTCGGTTCACGGTTTTCATTAATGCGTCGAGGTCTTCTTTAGGTCTGATGTCTTTTATGGTCATAGACAAAAAATCAGCTTCTGAGTACCCATAGTAATAAATAGCCGCATCATTAACTGCAATAAAACGAAGATCTAAAGTATCATATAGCCACATTGGTAATGGATGGTGCTTAAATATGTACATGTACTCATCTTTTGATTGCTGTAATGTATTGAGGAACTGTTTTCTATCTATTGCATATTGTACACATTTCTGAAAGAGTGGGAGGGTAATTTCTGTTTTGATCAGGTAGTCTTGAGCACCTGTCTGTTTTACTTGTCTTGTTGTTATGTCAGTATCATCAGAAGCCAGGAGGATTATTGGCACTCGCTCATACTTTAGTTTAAATGCAGCAATATCATTTTCGGTGTGATGATCTTCAAAATCGTTATTCAGGAAAATTATGGCAGGTTGTGTGTTTTCTTGTTTCAGTTCCTCTATACCTGTATACTGAACTATATCTTCATTGGAATGGTTGCAAGCTACCGCAAACTTCCTTATTAAAGCAAATTCAGCATAATGCTTATCAATTATCCAGATTGATTTGTTCATAAATCGGAGCATCTGTTTTCGTAGTGAGTAAATAGAAAGGAAAAAACAAAGTTATCAATTGACAGAGAATTACAGTGATAATTGTCAGCAAATTACATGTATTCAGAAAAGAATTTCCCGAATTTGAAAATCAATTGAAATACGGTGGCACAAAAAATATATTTAGATTATTAATTACCAATCACTTTTCAGTAACCTGATTCTTCCGGCAATATAATAGATACTTATCCAAAATACGGAAGCTATTATAAAACTAGTGTCTGAGTTAGTTGATGATGGCGCCATTTGCTTCAATGTTTCCAAAACAGGGAACGTTAATAAATATGCACTGGAATCCATTGGTAAGAAATTAGTGATATGAGATTGGAATTTCCATTCTACAAATTGCTTGATAATAAATTCTACGATGTACCCATACAAAAGAAAAATAATTATGGTCATGCCGCTTTTTCTCAGAAACAGAGATAGTGTAAGTGCAAAGCTGAAGTAATTGAGGGTTAAGATAAATACGTACAATATTTTCTCTAAATGCTTTCCCGCATCTGCTAAAGATGAACCATTATATAAACCAAACAGTATTCCTTCTAATAATGTAAACACTGTAATGAAAGCGCTTAAAGCGATAGCAATGCCCCACTTAGCATGAAAGAATTGCACTCGTTGCAACCCGTCAATTACGTTCTGTCTGTTGGTTTTGAACTGGTATTCATTAGTGGTAAGAATGATGATGATTATGGCAATGAGGCCAGAAAATACTTTTGTCAGATAACCTACATTGTTCCAAACATTGGGAAAAGAGTAGCTGGTATTAAATACATCAACACCCCCGCCTAGTTTTAATGCGCCGGAGCCAACAAGGTAATTGCCTAAAAATAAAAGAGACAAAAACAGAACTGAAAGAATCCAAAAGGTATTGTATCTCTTTACTTTAAGCCATTCTATTTTAAGTAAATCCTGCATCTTCGAATTTGTTAGGTGATGAGTAATGATGAGATCCGTGTGTATGCCTAGTTAGTCAGTTCCATGAATTTTGTTTCCAGACTTTTCTTTCTGAAACATAGATGAGACAGGGTAATGCCCTGTTGTGCGCAAAATTGGTTAACATTTTCCGGGGTAACGTTATTACTACCGGTCAACTGTAAAACCTGATCTATTTTATTGATTTTTATTACTCCCGGCATTGATTGCAATGTGCTTTGGAGTTGTTGTAAGTCCGCACTCATTACTTCTATTTGGTCTTCGTTGACCAACACCTCATTAACCGGACCACTTAGTAATAGTTTCCCTTTTTTCAAGATAGCAACATGCGTACACACTTTTCAATCTCATCTAGTAAGTGGCTGGCTATGATAATGGTAATTCCTTGTTTGTTCAGTGAACGAATCAGGTCTCTTATTTCTGCAAT
>CANGMZ010000175.1 GCA_947454715.1 Chitinophagaceae bacterium | reverse complement strand
TAAAGAAGCAGGTACTTCTGCAGTATACCGTACTTATATTGACTCAATAAATGTGCAACCAACTGATTATGATACAATCAATGCAAGATTTGGTGCTATTGATGGTCTTGCCATGAGGGTCCGCAATCCTAGTGACAGTATGAAACTTATGTTTTATATTCCAACAACTAACTATAGAAACATAAAATTGACTTACGCGTCTCAGTCATCTAGTGTCACCAAGGGGCAGTTGCACCAGGTATTTGATTACAGCGTTGACAGTGGCATGACCTGGAGAACAGCAGGTTTGTCTATCCCTTCAGATTCAGCATGGTTGGTATATAACCGCACAACTGTAACCTTTACTACCGATACACAGGTAAATGATAATGCAAAGCTTGTATTCAGAATTACATTTAATGGTAATGATACAGGAGTGAAAGGCAATAACAGATTTGATAATGTGACTGTTGAAGGTGATACGGTCATTCATGTTGTTGTAAACAGTGTAAACAATGTTAGCCTAAATGAAGCTGCTTACACATTATATCCTAATCCCGTTGAGAACAAACTAAATATCAGTTCATCAGTTAATGATGTTGCAGAGGTGACCATTTATAATGTAGCAGGAAAAGAAATAAAGAACTTCAATATAGCGAACAAACATGCAGAAATCGATGTTGCAGATCTTATTTCAGGTATTTACTTTATAAGTATCAAAGACCCGAAATCGGGTGATGTAAAGAGGTTGAAGTTTGTGAAACTTTAATAATTGAAATTGTTTGTGTTAATACCTTGAAAGCCAATCACTCATTTGATTGGCTTTCTCTTTTATATAATCACTAGTGCTATCAACTACTAAAAAGTATAAATAACGCTTCAATATATTGAGATAATATTTCTATTTAGTTATTGTCTTTATTTTTTGAACTATTTACTTATCTTTGCACTCCCAAATCGGGGACATGGCGCGTTGGTCAATCGGCTAAGACGCCTCCCTTTCACGGAGGAATGACGGGTTCGACTCCCGTACGTGCTACACGTCAAATCGGCTACAATGCCCTCTAGTATTAACTAGTGGGCATTTTTATTTAAGTCAAAGTAACAACGGAGTAACAATATCAAAACTTTAAGCAAAATATTTTTGCATCAGAATATCGTAAACCAACTCAATACCTATCCTTCTCCGCTTTTCTAAAATTTTGTCATTGTTGATTACTCTTGTAAATTCCTAATAACCTTGACTAAGTCTGTAAAATAAATTATCATTTAGCTATCAGGAGAATTGAAAACAACTCGGCCTAAATCGTTGAGATATTAGATGATCCTTAGAAATGACGTACAATTATTCAAATATTTCTTAGAATTGATTTTCGTAAAATTGGAAACGATTTGCTGTACTATCGATAAAAGATGCGATCATGGCCAAAACACATGAAAATATCAGCGAAAACACTCAAAGATCACCTGAACAACTGCAAAAAGAGGTCAATTCTCTCAAAGAATTACTCCGGGATGCATATATAGATATACAAAAACTAAAAGAAAGTCTCCATAAATACGAGAATCCCAGTGATTGATACAACAAACACTGGACAATGGTGACCAAACTCGTCTTCCTGGTTACTAAAGCCGGTAAACCTTTGCGCTCGGCAGAAATAATACCACTACTCAAAGATCGACAGCCGGAAATAATCAAGAAACAGGATAGGTTGGAAAAGTATATCTCCGCTTTCTTGAATACAGCCATGAAACATGAGCGGTTGATACCGTACAAATTGAAAGGAGTTAGGGGCAATTATTATTGCTTGCCGGAATGGATGGATGAGGATGGGAAACTAAATCAGTAGATGATGAGGAAGATTTATTAATTCAGTAATCATAAGTGAAAGATCGTTTTTGTTTATTGTTCCTTCTGTATACCAATTAATGATAGTGCCAGATTATTAATGGCTATTAAGTCTCGAATTTGAGACACATTAAGACAGCTATCTATGCTATGGCTTCAATCGCTCCACTACAAACTCTTCAAATGAATTTACGGCATAATTAGTGTTATTATGCTTAAGTAGTGATATGTGTGTGTCATCTAATTTAGGTAAGTATTTATTTGCTCTGATTATTTTAAGGTCATCAGGCACCATATTACGAGGTAATACAGTAATACCCATACCCGCTTTAACTGCAGCAATCGTCCCGGCATAACTATGACTCGAAAAAACTATACGCCATTTTTTATTCAATTTTTCAAGAGAGTGTATGGCTCTGGCGCGATATACGCACGGCTGTGGTGACAAAACAAGTTGCACGGGTTCTTCATCTTCAAATCGGGTGATATTACGATTACCTACCCATTCTAATGCTTCCGACCACACTTCCATGCCGTTGGGAAAATCTTCAGGCTTATTCATTTTTACAAGAACAAGATCAAATTCCTTCTTCTTAAAACGGGCAAACAAATTAAGTGTAAGATCACATTCAACATTAAGCATGATTCGAGGATGAAGGGATGCATATTCACTAAGTACATCAGATAGAAAAACACTTGCGAAATCTTCGGGTAATCCAAATCTGACTTCCCCCTGAAGTTCAGGATGCTTGAAACGATCCATTGCATCGCGATTTAGCTGTACGATCTTTTTAGCATAGGTAAGCAGTATTTCACCCTCAGAAGTGAGTGAAAGATGTCTGCCTCTTAAAAACAATGGCTTTCCAACCAAAGATTCAAGCTTACTTATTTGCTGACTTACTGCTGACTGGGTGCGGGCAACTTTGCCTGCGGCACTCGTAAAACTGGCTGTGTCCGCAACAGCTATAAAACATTCAAGAGTTAGCGCATCAAAAAGCATTATTAGATTTTCTTATTGTAAGCATTAGAATTAGTCGTTTTTCTTATATGCAAACATAAAATACTTTTGCGTCATTCTAAACCAAATTTTAAAAAATGAGGCAAATTTTGACAGATTTTACAAATTTATTTCATGTTGACAGGCTCAGTTTGCTCCTAATGGGGCTGGTTGCATTTGTGGCAATATCCATCGCATCATTCTCTATCCGCTATCTGAAAGGAGATAGGAGGCAGAAGACATTTTTTGTCAATTTGCTTGCTCTGGTTATGACCGTTTTTATGATGGTATGCGCAGACCATATTTTACTCTTTTTGCTGTCATGGGCAGTCAGTAATACCTTACTAGCAAGGTTGATGTTACATAAACGCGAGTGGGAGGCTGCAAGACAGTCGTCCCTTCTGGCTATAAAGAACTTCGCTTTAGGTTTTGTCTTTCTGGGTGCTGCACTGCTTATTTTATATAGTGTCACCGGCGAAACCTCCATACAGGCTATACTGGCAAAAAGCATAGAATCAAAATGGCTGATTGCCGCCAGCATATTTTTGTTACTGGCTGCTATGACACAATCAGCACTATGGCCTTTTCACCGCTGGCTAACGAGCTCATTAAACTCTCCCACCCCCGTGTCTGCAATAATGCATGCCGGTCTGGTAAATGGCGGTGGCTTCTTACTCACCCGCTTTGCGCCAATTTTAACCGGTCAACCAGCTATCTTAAATGTGATATTCATTGTCGGGATCATTACTGCCCTTTTAGGAACATTATGGAAACTTATGCAAAGCGATATCAAGCGAATGCTTGCTTGTTCTACAATGAGCCAAATGGGATTCATGATTGCTCAATGCGGCCTTGGATTATTCCCTGCGGCAGTTGCCCATTTGTGCTGGCACGGACTGTTTAAAGCATATTTATTCCTCTCCTCGGGGTCTGCTGCAAAAGAAAAACGCATCGATCTCGACTATCCGCCGTCAGTCAAAGATTTTTCTCTGGCTTTAATCTATGGAATCACAGCTGCTTGTATGTTCTCACTTACTACCGGGCAACAAATATTAGTAATGGATACAACTTTATTCCTGAAATTCCTTGCCATGATTGCAGGTGTCCAATTCGCCCTGCCAATAATAAGTGGTAATGCAAAAGGCAAATTACTTCTCGCTTTACTCGGCTCGGTAGTTTCGGGCTCTTTTTATGGATTTAGTGTGCGTCTTGTTGAAAGTGTACTTGAACCAGTTGGAATTTCAATACCACAACAACTCAATGTCTTTCACTTCTTTGCCGCTGCATTACTGACAGTTTCCTGGTTGAGCATGATGTTCGCTCGTCATTCGAAACAAAAAGCATCGCCGGAGTGGTTGCTCAAAAAATACGTGCAAATGCTTAATGCAAGCCAACCACATCCAAGCACAATTACAGCTCACCGTAATAAATACCAATTCTAAAGAGGTTTAAAATATAAGTAATGGAAACAACAGAATTCATGGAAATGCCAACTAAGAGCGTAACGGTGAATGACCGTCAACAAATTGATGCTGCCATAGCAAAGAGCTGGTCAAAAATTGCACCATTCTGGCCTCTTAAAAACCTGATAGCAGTGAACCCCATTTCCGGCTTTGAAGATCTAACGTTCGAAGACGGATTAACAAATGCAAATGCATACTTCCAACAGCGGGAAATGCCTGTTGATCTGCTGCATGTAAATCGGGAAAGTATAAAATGGTTGCAAGCTTTCTTTGATGACGGGCAAGCAACTATCCCAATGCCGCTCAGGGAAAAGGGATTCTTACGGAGTACGTTAACGCTGCTACAGTTTGATCAACAAATTATCGGAAATGATAAACAGAAAATACAATGGCTTAAGACGCTGCCCGATAATCCTGAAGCTATTGTCGCAGAAACATTGTCATTGCTCGGTATTCAGTATACTGATCAGCAGCAATTTCTCACACTGATGCTGACAACCCTATCGGGATGGGCCGCTCATATTCAATACCGTGCCAATTGGGCTGATGCACAGGATGCTAAACATCCACACCCAGTTACGCAAACTGAATACCTGGCATTCAGGATAGTATTAACCTACCTGATATGGCCAAAGGCTGAGGAGTTGCTCATTTGGCACAAAAGAGCTTTAGATGCAACTGATATTACTGACAGGTACCAAAATGTTGTCAACAATGAAAACAAATACAAGCACACCTTACTCAAACAACTTGAAGCTAAACAACAGGTACAAAAAGAGACAAGAGCGGAGGCGCAGCTGGTATTTTGTATCGATGTTCGTTCGGAGCCTTTCAGGCGTGCTTTAGAGTCTCAAGGCAACTATGAGACTTATGGGTTTGCTGGTTTCTTTGGCGTGCCGGTTTCCATAGGTAATACTGTGACAGGAGAATCCTATGCGTCTTGCCCGGTCCTGCTAAAGCCAGCCTATACTGTCGAAGAAAACCCCAACTGCTCACATCAATCCTGTGACGATGCATACAAAAGGGTAAAGGGGATAAAAAAGCTCTATCAATCACTTAAATATAATTTTTCTACCCCCTTTGCTCTTGTAGAAACACTGGGAATGACTAGTGGTGTCTGGATGGGCTTAAGGAGCTTGTTACCAAACAGTGCGTCATCACTACAATCTGCACT
>CANGMZ010000174.1 GCA_947454715.1 Chitinophagaceae bacterium | reverse complement strand
TTATTGACTACATCTTTGTATTGTTCGCTAATGGGTAATTCGAGCTCATTTAGAAAAATGCTGTTTTTTCTAATGGCAGTAACATGTGCCGTATTGACTATATAGGATTTATGTATCCTGTTGAATTTTGCAAGAGGCAGCATATCTTCAATTCCCTTCATGCTGGTACGCACCAACAGTGGTAACGCTTTTTTAGCAGGTATATAGTTAATACGCACATAGTCTTTCACCCCTTCGAGGTACAGAATGTCATCGAGCACAATTTTGACCAGGCTGTAATCTACATGCAGGAAGATGTGGTCTATGGCAGGTTGTAATTTTTGAGTGAGGTTATATTGTGCCAAAGCCTTATTTGCCGCCTTTACAAATCGTTCATAAGGAACGGGTTTGAGCAGGTAATCAATTACATCTACCTCATAACCTTCAATAGCATAGTTGTTATATGCTGTTATCATTATGAACATTGGTTTGGTTTGCAATGTTTTAATGAGCTGAATGCCATTAAGTCCTTGCATCTGTATGTCTGAGAATACGAGGTCTATTTCTGTTAGTTGCAACACAGCCAATGCTTCCATAGCACTGTTACACCGCTTCACCAATTGCAGGAAAGGTATATTGCGTATATAATCTTCAATGAGGTCAAGGGCCAGGGGTTCATCGTCTACAATCAGGCATTTTAGCATCAGGTAATATTTATGTTCAAGGTAACGATATACCAACCTTCAGTTGCATTTATGTGGAGAGTGTGGCGATTTTTGTAGAGTAAATTAAGTCTGCGTTGCACATTTGCCAGTCCAATGCCATGAGTTTCATCATTCAGATGAGCCGGTTGCGGTGCAAATTTGTTCTTCGCCGTCATGGATATTTTCCCCTTGCTGAATTGAATAGCGATATCAATTTCGGGATTGGTGACATTACCAATACCATGCTTAAAGGCATTTTCAATAAAGGGAATCAGCAGCATGGGTTCCAGGCTACAGTCGTTACAATCATTGCTTACGTTGATATCGGCCTGTATTTTTACCTCACTACCAAAGCGCACACTTTGTAGTGCAATGTAGCTATTGAGGTATTCCACTTCTTTTTCTACTGCTACTTTTCTGTCGTCTGTTTCATAGAGCATATAGCGCATCAGGCTAGAGAGGTTTAGCAGCATACCCTCCAGTTTTTCTGATTTAATATGCGCCAGAGACACCATGTTATTGAGCACATTGAATAAGAAATGAGGGCTTATTTGCCATCTTAAAAACGACAGTTCAGATCTGAGGGCTTCATTTTCTTTTTCCTTTTGCAGTCTTTCTACACGAATGTTTTCTTGTACTAAACTGTAGCAAAGGGTAGTGAGCAGTACGACAAAATAAACAAACATCTGTATGCCAACAGGTAGATGATGATTGTCTGCAAATAGCGTTACAGTCAGGCTTTTCATGAAAAAGTAAAAGCCTGTAGCTGCAAAAGCCTGTATTAGAAGGTATTTGCCATATTGCCGTTCTTTGGTAAATATTGGTGAAATGAAAAATATGTTGACATAGAAAATGATGATGAACATTACATTAGTAATGAATGATAGCCATCGCATGTTGGTATCTTCTTCTGGTGGACGGTTTGGAGGTCCGAAATGATGATCATGATTATCTCTCATGAAAATAGGAATGGCAAAGAAGAGGATCCACCCTAAGACATGAGCCGTAGGCAACAACCATTTTTTATTACTATTCTTTAATAGGTCTGTCATGTATCGGTTTTATTGTTTTACAACGGTCATGTATAAAGTATCTGAGGTAATGCCTGTAAATAACCCTACGCCATTGGTAATGCCGGTAGATGGGGTGGCGAGGCTTTGAGCACTCAATGAGCTGTTGTCATATAGTAACGCATAATCTGGTAGAATATGATATAGAACGATGCGGTGAGCGCCAAAATACTTGAAACTTCGGGAGTTGATGTCGTAAGTAGCAGTTGTAATTGGTGTGTTTCTAAACACTCTCCCGGTGTCGGTAGAGGTAGAAATGGTATCGAAAATTTTTTCGGGATTTGCCTGAATACATTCCACAACTACCACATAGTAGTCTCCATAAGTATTATCCCATGTCAGTTCAATAGGTGTGACCATATTCCCCGGTCCGTTGGTTACAGTGCTGGTGGAGGTTATTTGTGCTATGGTCATGGTAGTAGCAGATTGAGCGAAATCAGTAGGCTTGGCAGGTATGGTGGTGCTTGCTGTTACTTTCTTGCCATTGTAGTTAAAGCTAAGATTATAGGTGGTGCCTGCTGTAATGATTAAATTACTATCTGTATAAATACCTTTTCCCATTGGTGTCAGTTGATATGAACTGTCGGCTGTGGTTATGGTTACCTGTAAAGTGTCTAGCGATGGGCTAGTGTATGTTTGAGAAGATGCCGACTGCTGTGCGCTCAGTTGTATGCTGAATACATGACCAGCATGTAGGTAGGCGGATATTACCGGGTCGTAGTTATAGGCAGGTAGTGAGCTGGTTTTGTTGCAACTATAAAGTGCGACACTGATTAATACTATGGCTATTATATTTTTCATTTATCTGAATTTTAGGGATAAAGTAAGATTTGGAGTGAAGCTCAAGTAGTCAACGTTTGTTTCTACTACCTTATTATCAACAACTGTAAACTCCTTATACCATACGTTTTTTCTTGCGTAAACATTAAAGAGCGATAAACCAATGTAGCCAATATCTTTTTTGGCTTCGTTGTAGAAATGGTAGTTGACGGATACGTCCATTCTGTGATAGTCTGGCAGGCGGAGTGTGTTTTTAGAAGTGACCGTAAAGTAGTTTTGTGTAGTTCCATCGAGTAGTGTTACGCTATAGGTGCCACCGGGTGCGGTATATGGTTTTCCACTGGCATAGATCCATGTGGCAGCAAAATCCCAATGCTTATACTTATACATGGTTACAATCTTGAACTCATGATTTACATCTTGGTCTGCGGGGAAGTAGTTAGGTGAGAATACTGAGAAGTAGTTCATGGTTTTACCTAATGTGTAGCTTACCCATCCGGTAAACTTACCTGATGATTTCTGTGCCAAAAACTCTACACCTCTTGAATAGCCTTTACCTGTGTAGAAGTCGCTGTTGTAGCTGATGCTTTGTGAAGTTGCAGAATACCGCTCAGTGTATTGAGATATATTGTTGAGTTGTTTGTAGTAACCTTCTACACTGAACAGATAGGCATTTGTTTCGTAGCTTAATCCGCTGATGTAATGTATTGCGCTACTTACAGGAACGCTCTTCCCGTCAGCTAATACCCAAAACTGGCTGCTGCCTGCAGATATATCTTCTCTGGTTATTCTATTGGCGAATTGATAAAACTGTCCATAAGAAGTTTTGAGTGAGATTTTGTCGGTGATATTGTAATTCAGTGCAAGGCGAGGTTCGGTGTAAGTTTTGTTGGTGACATCGAAGTAGCTCATTCTTATGCCCGGTGTCATTACTATTTTATTGCCAAATAAATTGATTTTGTCTTGAAGGTAAGCACCGCCTAGTAGCCCCGGGTTGTCTTTATTTATGAGTAGTGCAGTATCGTTGTGGGAGTAAGTGTAGGTGATGCCGTATTTAGTTCCAAACACACCAATGCCTACTTGGTTCCACTTTGTGGGTGACCATTCGAAATCAGATCGTACACTTAGGTCTTTCAGATTGTTGTTTTCAAATATTCCTGTTTTTGTGTTTGTGGTGTCTCCCGGCCGTCTGAATGAGCCTGTAGTCACCCGGTCTCTGCTGCTGGTGTAGTTAGAATAGCTTACGGTGGTGTTGCTATTAACCTTACTATTCCATTTTCTGAGCCATGCCATGCTCATGCCTGTATTGCTATACTTGGTTACGTCGGTTGTGCCGAAGTTCAGTGATATGCCCATTTGTGCGAGAAAGGGCGGGGTGTCAATTGTAAAGCTATTATTCAGGTCATCGGATCCATTGAAAAAGCTATAATAAATTATATCCTTCTTTGTTGGTTTGAAAGTGAGTCGGGTATTGATATCATAGAAATATGATTTGGCTTTTGTTACCCCATCAGCTCCTCCGGGTCCACCTCCTGAAGATTGTGCTGAACTGGTGTTTTTATTAAATGAATTAAATATCCAGTTATAAATAGGTCCCCGCCAAGATCTCCTCACAGCAGCTACCATAGACAGGTCTTCAGTGATGGGAATCTCGGTGAAGAGGTTCATGCTGAGTAAGCTAAGATCGCCGCCAATGTTGAACTTTTTAGTGCTGCCTTCTTTTCCGCTGATATCTGTTACACTCGATAGGCGACCACCATATTTTGCTTCAAAGCCACCTTTATAGAGTGTTACTTCTTTAATGGCATTGGCATTGAATGCACTGAAAAAGCCATACAGGTGATCTACCTGATATACAGTGAACCCATCATACATTACCAGATTTTGATCGGGAGTACCACCTCGCACATATAGGCCCGATGAAGATTCATTAGCTGCGCTGATACCCGGCATTAACTGAAAGGTGCGCATAATGTCTTTCTCGCCTACATTGGGTATCTCAGATAGTTTTTCGGGAGTAAGCTTTATGGTGCTTATTGTTTGTGCGCTCATTTTCATCAGGTCGGTTTTATGGGCTACGATTACGGCTTCCTTCAGAGTCTTTTCATCAGGAGCCAAGCCAATTACCAATTCGCTTTTGTTGATATTGCTATTTAGTTTAATGGTTTTGGGCAGATAACCTATTGCACTGATGTTTAAGGTCTCTGTATCTGATGTTACCCCTTCTATAATATAACCACCAAGAGAATCTGTAGTAATGGTGAAAGGTGAGCCTACAATATTTAACAACGCTCCGGATAATGGGTCGCTGGTAGAGTCGTCAACGATATGCCCGGTTAATGTAAAGTTGTTTGATATGGTAACAGGCGTGTATTTGTCTTGTTTTGCACTGATAATGTTATTCACTTTTGGTGCAAAAACTTTGTGTGGATGTTTTGCCTTTATATAAATTGATTGCGTGCTATCAATTTTATAGCTCAGGTCATTGCCTCTTGTTGTTATCTCTATTGCTAGTGGTGCAATGGTGCCGGAGTACCAGTATGAGAATATGACTGATTTACAATAGTTGGTATCGTAGATGATATTGAGTGAGTAGCGTTCATGCAATTGTTTATAGACGGTATCGAGCGATACGCCTATAAACTGCTCATAAATATGCACCTTGTCTAGCGGGGAAGGAATTTTTTTAGGCTGTTTTTTAAATATCTGTGCATCACTACCGGTTGATGCTATTACTAGCATCAAAACTAACATGGCTTTTCTCATAAAAATAATTAACGGCTCAAATTCAGTTTAATAGTATTTGCAAAACCGTTAAATGATATTATGTCTGAAAATGTTGCGACTATATTGGGAAAAGGTTGTGTTGAAGGGGGGGGACTAGGTATAAGTGTTGTGGAGATTTTGCTTACTGATACAAAGCGAATAGGTCCAGTGTTTGTTGGGAAGGATACCAACAACGGCGGAAACAGGGGGCTTTTCGAACGACAAAACCCTCACCAAGCGTGGGTTTCAATTGTCTGCGGAGAGAGAGGGACTCTCCACAGCATTACATAAACTATTGATTAATAAGCATTTGCGACATTTTAATTTTTAACAGTGCTAAAACAGTGCTGAATTCTGGCATTCG
>CANGMZ010000173.1 GCA_947454715.1 Chitinophagaceae bacterium | reverse complement strand
TGCTGAATACTTTTTTCATGTTATTATATTTTTATTGGTTCCTTTTGAACGACCATTTTCAATAATCAATCGTTCATCTGATACTATTCAATAATGATGCCAATATTTTTTACAACTTACAAAAAATCCCCGGTAAGCCGGGGATTTTTACTAAATATAAATATTTTAATCAGCTATCAATTAACCTTTCAATACTTTTGCCATTGTAGCGCCTATGTTTGCAGGGCTATCCACAACGTGGATACCGCACTCACGCATCGTCTTCATTTTAGCGGCAGCAGTATCATCTGCACCACCTATGATAGCACCGGCGTGACCCATACGGCGACCAGCAGGAGCAGTTTGACCGGCGATGAAACCTACAACCGGCTTGCGCATGTTGTCTTTCAACCAATGAGCAGCTTCAGCTTCCATGTTACCACCGATTTCACCAATCATGATGATACCTTCTGTTTCAGGATCGTTCATCAACAATTCTACAGCTTCTCTTGTAGTTGTACCGATGATCGGGTCTCCACCAATACCTATGGCAGTAGAAATACCTAAACCAGCTTTTACAGTCTGGTCAGCAGCTTCGTAAGTAAGCGTACCTGATTTTGAAACGATACCGATTTTACCCGGCTTGAAAATGAAACCCGGCATGATACCTACCTTAGCCTCACCTGCAGTGATAACACCAGGGCAGTTAGGACCAATAAGGCGGCACTCACGGCTCCTGATATATTCACGAGCTTTAACCATATCCTGAACAGGAATGCCTTCAGTGATGCAAATGATCACCTTTACACCTGCGTCAGCAGCTTCCATAATAGCATCAGCAGCAAATGCAGGAGGTACAAAAATGATAGAAACATCAGCACCGGTAGCATCTACAGCATCTTTCACTGTGTTGAACACAGGTCTGTCAAGATGAGTAGTACCTCCCTTTGCAGGTGTAACACCACCTACAACGTTAGTACCGTATTCAATCATTTGGGTAGCATGAAATGTACCTTCAGTACCGGTAAAACCCTGTACAATTACCTTAGAATGTTTATTTACAAGAACAGCCATGAGCCAGTTTTTTTTGAATTTGATGGCGAAATTAATGCTTTTGGGCGCAAAAGCAATATTTGTGTGTTAAAAAAACTGTTCCGGTTCTTCATATTGAACATATTTCACCTCAAACACCAAGATATTTTAATTATTTTATGTCTACTATTACAATAAAGCCTCTCACGTATAACATCATCAACATACATAACTATTATTACAATACGGTAATGATAGAACATGCAAGCTATAATTCAATAACCTGCATTAAGTAACTGCCACGTCTTTTTTTAGTAAATTAATTCATAGTAATCCTATGGAGCGGCAACGCTTCTAGATTACAATGAAACTAAACTTCCCGAAGATTTATACTTCTATAAAATCACCTGCAATGAATTAAACATAAGTATGGGGAAGGTGTTGAAAGTAAATATCACATCTGCACAAGCCCGTGTTTGATGGCAAACATCACTAAACCGGTTTTGGATTTTATATTAAACTTATCAAACAGAGACTCCCTGTAACCGTCAACTGTGCGCTTGTGCACCTGCATCATATCAGCTATCTGATCGTAAGTATACTCTTGTTTATCACAAACCAATTGTAAAAAGTGCTTTTCACGATCCGTGATACGCTGATTTACCTGCTGGCGTTCGCCCTTCTCCTGCATGTCTTTTATTATAGCACTCTGCAGTAGCTCACTGTGATAGTAGCCGGTGGTATGCGCGTCATCAATAGCTTTTTTTAACACATCAGCAGTGCAGCTTTTCAGTAAATAGCCACGCACGCCCAATCTGAATAATTCTATTATTTTTCGCTCACTGGTATCCCATGTAAGGGTGAGCACCTTTAATTCAGGCTTGTGCTTTTGCAGCCATCGCATGGTTTCTTCCCCATCCATAATGGGCATTTCCAGATCCATAATCAACAGGTCGGGCAATGGAGTACCTGCGTTTATAGCATCTGTAAGTTGCTTTCCATTAGAGTATTCTCCTACCACCTCATAATTACCTAATATTTCTATCAGCGACCTTAATCCGCTTCTAACAATTACATGATCATCTACCAATACAATAGACACTTTGGTTTCCATACGTGGGGAGTACTAAATTTGTACAAATGTAAGCGTAGTTCCCTTACCGGGCGTGCTTTCTATCGTTCCTTTTATATTTGATATTGATGCACGTTTTATCATATTGTTCAATCCTGACCCTTTTGCCAACTTCAGCTTCTCTTCCACATCAAACCCTACGCCATCATCTTTTACCTGCAATACAAATTTTTCACCGGGAGATACAGTTATGAAAATATTACTACCTCCTGCATGTTTAAGAATGTTATTCAGGGTTTCCTGAAATATCCTAAACATCATAACACGCTGATCTTTATTTAGTTGTGGCTCATCTCCTGGCTGCCAGTGAATGGTATACGTACCTAGTTTCCTTAACCTGACAATCTCATCTTCCATTGCCTGCAACAAATTAGCTTTTTCCAGAAAGTCGCTATTTAAGCTGCGACTTATCTGCCTGAGTTCTCCTATTGTTGAGTCTATATCTGCTGTTATCGGGTCTATCTGCTCTTTTATGCCCGCATTGATAATCTTATGCCGTTCCACATGCATTTTAATAACGGTAAGTCGCTGCCCCAGATTATCGTGTAATTCACGAGACACATTACTCAACACCCTTTCCTGCACCTCGTGCTCTGCCTGGCGCAACTCTTTTTCATAGTCTGCCTCCATTCTTGCAATCTTCACCTCCTGAATTACATGCCTTCTATTTGCTATAAATACAGTAATGATAACACCACATACAAGCAACAAAATCACTAGTGTAGTAACAAGAATTGTAATCTCAATATCGTTTTTAAACATATCTACTGTTTTATGGTCTCTTGTACCATTTCTCTACCTGCAAACCAAAAACTAACAGCTAATAACGGATAACGCAAAATATTCAATACCTGATTTATAGCATTGAGTGATTGGAACCAATTTCCACTTTGAAAATGTGCATGAGTTGCACCATACCTGCTCATAGCCATGTTAGGAATATTGCAAGAGAAATATAGAATTGTAGAAATACACAACCACACTTCCGGCTGTTTCCAAAAAGCGTTGATTTTGTCTAACCTGCTGATTAATATTATCATATACCATGCAGTCAATAAAAAACAGCCGCTTACCATAGCTATATCTGCAAACTTATATATTGTGTTTGTGAAAACACAATATACCCATATCCCAAAATTGAGCGCCAATGCCACAGGAATACTACGCTTCAACCTAACTTGTTCTATGAAATACATAGCTACCACCCCCAGCAACACTACCTCTATCTGCATGTAATAGTTGAATAACCATGCATTAAATTCATGAAGTATATGCGAGATATAAAACCCCACACTCTCAAAGCAAATTGCTAAAAAGGTCAATGCCATTACCAATTTATAGGGTATTGACATTGACTTATAATAATATAAGCCAATGAGTAACACTGTCAATTTCCCTAAAATCATGTAAAGCAAAAATCCTATCACTGTAATATTCTCCTCTTACGGACAAAATTATCAAAGTTGCACAGAAATTATCACTGTTGCGGTATTACCTTAGGCGATATATATACACCACAATTAGACGGGCATAAAGTACCCATATCGCAACCTTTATTGTGGAAAGGAACAATATAATCTTCATCGTTCAATAAGGGGTCTCCGTTACTGTCTCTTAGATAAAGCACCAAACCATGTGGAAATAATACCGGGGCATCTCCACTACCAGCTGTTACATAAGAACATGCACCAAAACACAAAGTAGCATCAACCGGCGAATCATTCTGCTCATACATAGCACGGATTTCTGTAACCCATGGCATGGTAATCATTCTTGCATACTTACCGTCGCCATCTCCATCGGCTAGTAACTGTACTGTATCTTTACTACACTCAATGCTGTCGCAGTAATAGAAATTGTTCATGTAATCCTCGTCGTAAAGGTTATTATTGTATTCTTCCACAATGAGTTCCCCATTTTTCGTTCTGTACCACTTACAATTATCATCTACAATCTTATACGTGCCGGGAATATCTTCAATTTCTTCAAGTGCACATAACTGTATGCGTAAATACAGCTCATTGGCGTCTGCATCGTAGCAGTAAACCATTCTTATCCCTGGATTTCTGCAATCATTTGCGTCCATGTAATAATATACCTCTGTTTCTATTTCCGCCCACGGTATCTGAACATCTTGTCCATCGAAGCGGGTTTCGCAGTCGGCAAGGAAATAATGGGCTACAAAATTATCTCTACCGGTTTCGTATTCCGCTTTAGAAATAACCATAGGGTTTACCGGGTCATTGACCTCTAATATTTGAATAGGCATAACGAATTGTTTTATGGTGTACTGTAAAAATAAAGTACCATTTACCACAAAACCAAATTTTATACCCCGTGAAAAATACCCCCATTCATTTACACTTACTCCCCTTGCCTGCAAAATTGATTCTATGAAATTTTACATCACTGAACGATCAATGTACCCAACACCATAGATCTGTCTCTTTTTCATTCATCTGTAAAACCCCGTTTAGCCGGCACGGGAAATCATAACCGGTATGATTATGAATACAATGTGCATAGAATATTCCGGCATGCGGCCCATTGTGCAAGAGGCCGTAACGAAGGCCAACAAGCTGCTGCAAGATGAGCAGTTTTATGATAATATCATGAAACACAGCCATTTTGAGCTTGCAAATATTTCTCCGGCTGAAATTGCAAAATTGATGCGCACCGCAGGAATAAAAATGGAAGTGGAACTGTATTATGCAGTAAGTCCGGTAAAAAACATAGACTTGTATGACGATGACAACAACCCAAACCTCATACACATGAACATCTGGAAATTGGAAAGACCGGTATCAAGTATCTGCAATACCCTACTCCACAGTTGTGTGCATGCGGTCAATTCTGTTTACAATCGCCATTACTTTGGTCATGGAGATACCACCCTGCCCGGCAAAGAACAAACAGCCCCATATATGATAGGTGCAATAGCACAAAATATGGTATCGGGCGGGATGGAGGATATTATCCCTTTTGAGCACGACATGATGGTTCCCGGCAGCATAATCATCAAAGACCACCTGAAACTTTATGAGTGAAAAGGGTCAAAAAAGTCGTTTTTTGACATCTGAACGACTGGAAATAATATTTTTGCTGTGCTAAAACCCGCTACAGTAGCGGGGAAAGGCACTAAAAAAAATATAATTACTTAAAATGTCTCTAATGTAATCTATGTTTTATAATTTTGCAGTCCGCAAGAGTAAGTAGAAAGCGTTAATAAAAAGAAAAAGAAAATATTTTTTCGATTTTTTGTTTTTGCTATTGATTTTTTTAATTACCTTTGCACTCCGTTTTAATTTTTTACTTAAAGCTAACAATGCCTACAATACAACAACTAGTACGCAAGGGCCGCGAACAAATGCGGACGAAATCTAAATCTCGCGCATTGGACGCATGTCCTCAACGCCGTGGTGTTTGTACCCGCGTATATACAACTACTCCGAAGAAACCAAACTCTGCCCTTCGTAAAGTGGCAAAGGTGCGTCTGACTAACAAGATTGAGGTTATCGCCTATATTCCGGGTGAAGGCCACAACCTTCAGGAGCACTCAATCGTAT
>CANGMZ010000172.1 GCA_947454715.1 Chitinophagaceae bacterium | reverse complement strand
GCAGCAGGAGATAAACCGATTGAAATAACCGGAGATGATGAGTGCGTTGAAATAATGACCGGAGCAGCATTACCTGTGGCAACAGACACAATAATACCTTATGAACATATTTCCATAGAAAATGGAGTAGCAACAGTGCAGACGCCACCTGAGAAGAAAGGACAAAACATACATTACAAAGGCAAGGACAGAAAACAAAACGACATAGTTGCACATTCCAATACGATAATAGATGCTGCGGTTATCAATGTTGCGGCTACTGTGGGCAAAGCACAATTGCTGATTAAAAGACTACCTAATATTATTATAGTATCTACCGGTAATGAGCTTGTTGAAGTTGATGAAGTGCCATCTCCCTACCAACTGAGAAGATCTAACAGCTATACCATTCAAGCAGTTTTGCAACAGTACGGTATCTATGCCGATATGATGCACTTACCCGATGAACCATTTACAATAGAAGATGAATTGACCAATGCACTGAATGAATATGATGTGATTATATTAAGTGGTGGTGTATCTATGGGTAAGTATGATTTTGTACCGAAAGTACTGGAAGATATTGGTGTAAAAGAGTTGTTCCACAAAGTACGTCAACGGCCTGGTAAACCATTCTGGTTCGGTGTGCATGATAATGGTGTGCCTGTATTCGCTTTTCCCGGCAACCCGGTGTCAGCATTCATGTGCTTACAACGTTACTTTATTCCTTGGCTTAGAAAATCTATGGCAGTCAATGAATTAAGAAAGGTATTTGCAGTATTAGGTGAAGATGTAACATTTACGCCACAGCTCCAATACTTTATGCAGGTGAGTACTGTTTTTAATGAATTGGGGCAATTAATTGCGACACCTGTGCAAGGCAATGGATCGGGAGATCTGGCTAACCTGATGGAATCTGACGGATTTTTAGAATTACCCGCAGAGCAAAACGAATTTAACAAAGGGGAAGTGTTCAGATTGTGGTCGTTTAAAAATGAGCTTCGATAATCAATGCCAGCATTCAGCATCTATAACCAATTAACAAATTAGCTTCTTACTTTTGAATAAGCAATATGAATGATCTTACTCATATAGATAACAAAGGCCGCGCCAACATGGTAGATGTGAGCGAGAAAGCTGTAACCAAGAGAACAGCGATTGCCCGTAGCATCGTTTACCTTCCTGATGCTGTATTGGAGCAGCTTGTAGCCGGCGACATACAGACCAAGAAAGGTGCTGTATTTCAAACTGCAATTATTGCCGGTATCATGGCTGCAAAAAAAACCGGCGACCTAATTCCGCTTTGTCACCCATTGGGCTTAGACAATTGTAATGTAGATATAAAGCTGAATGATGAGAGCGAGGTAGAGATATACTGCACCGCCACTATTACAGCAAAAACCGGCATAGAGATGGAAGCTCTGGTTGGCGCAAGTATAGCAGCACTCACTATATATGATATGTGTAAAGCCATAAGCCACAACATTGTAATAAAGGAAACAAGACTGATAGAAAAAACAGGAGGCAAGAGTGATCTTAGAAGAGCACAGCAAGATTAAGGGGCTTGTATTAGCCGGAGGAAAAAGTGTGCGTATGGGGCAAGATAAAGGCATGACCCAATGGCATGGCCAACCACAACGATACTACATGGCAGATATGTTGGCTACTATTTGCGATGAGGTATTTATATCTTGCAGAGAAGACCAAGTAGCAGGAATAGACACACGATACATCCCTTTAACAGACAATCCTAATTATGCAGGAAGTGGACCAACGGCGGCGATACTTTCTGCTTTTGAAAAACACCCGGATTGCACATGGTTAGTTGTGGCTTGTGATTTACCATTGCTGAACAAAGACACCTTGCAATTCCTAATTGATAACAGAAACACATCCGGCATTGCTACTACATTTAAAAGTCCGCACGACGGACTTCCGGAGCCACTTATCACTATATGGGAGCCGAGTAGCTACCCGATATTGTTAGCCAAACTACAGGAAGGATATAAATGCCCCCGAAAGGTATTGATTAATAACCCAGCTACCATACTGGATCCACCATACCCACAAGCACTGATGAATGCCAATACTCCTGAAGATGCGACTATTGTGCAAAAAATAATAGAACAACAAACTACCTGAATATGCACCCCGACTATTCGAGATATAGCTGTCAGATAACCTTGCCGGAATTTGGTGAGCTGACACAAGAACGCTTGCAACAAGCACGAGTGCTGATTGTGGGTGCCGGTGGTTTGGGCTGCCCTGCTGCGCAGTATATAGCAGCCGCAGGCGTAGGCACACTAGGCATTGCCGACCATGATGTAATATCTGTAAGTAATTTACACCGACAAATATTATATAAGGCAAGCGAGGTAGGGGAACAAAAAGCAGCAATAGCATGTAAAGTATTACAAGAACAGAACCCTGATATTATAATTGTAAATCACACTGTTAAAGTATCAACAAACAATGTGGTGGACTTGATACAACAGTATGATATTGTACTCGATTGTACTGACAACTTTGCTACAAGATACTTGCTCAATGATGCATGCGTACTTGCCGGAATGCCCTTAATACATGGTGCTATCTACCAGTACGAAGGTCATGTTGCTGTATGGAATACACTCAATGAAGATGGCACCAGAACACCCAATTACCGAGATCTGTTTCCTAATGTGAATGCAGCACAGGTACCTAACTGCACAGAGGGCGGTGTATTCCCTACCCTTGCAGGAATAATAGGGACTATGATGGCCAATGAGACCATTAAGTACATTACACGGGCAGGCACATTGCTCACAGGGAAGATGTTGGTATTTGATGCTTTGGCTATGCAAAGCAGAATAATAAAAACCGGGACTGTAACTAAAACACAAATAAATCAATTGCCTGATTTCAGCGATATAAAGACAATATCGCATCAGGATTTGAAAAAAAATATTGAGCAGTATTTGTTAGTTGATGTGAGAACATTTGCAGAGCATGAAACAAGTAATATTGGTGGCGTGCATATTCCGTTAAATGAGATAGCATCTATTGAACCATTTCTGAAAGAACACCAAAATATTGTTGTCTATTGCACATCGGGCAGGCGAAGTGAAGAGGCTGCAAGATTAATAAAGTTGCAATTTAATACATCAGTTTATTCCTTAGAGGGCGGTATAAAACGATGGCGATAGTATCAAAATGAAATCGGGCAACCCTGAAAAGGAATTGCCCGACTACTATAAAAACCATTCTATAATTTGTATTGTCCCTTATTTCACACCTTTTGCCCAAGCTTCCATTTTTTCATGCAGTATGTTCAATGGTACACAACCATCTTTTAATACTTCATCATGGAAAGAAGCAATATTGAATTTCGTACCCATTGTTTCTTCGTAGTGCTTGCGCTCGCCTGAGATAGCCATCTGACCTATTTTATAAGACAAAGCCTGTCCGGGTATTGCCATATATCTTTCTATTTCAGCTGTAGCATCATGCTCCGAAATAAGTTCGTGCGCCATCATGTATTTAATTGCGTCTTCTCTGCTCATGCCTTTATAATGAATACCTATATCAACAATAAGGCGAATAGCACGGTGCATAGCATCGCCCAAATGCCCCATGTATTGATACGGATCGTCGTACAAACCTAAACCCTTACCCAATGTTTCACAGTAGTGCGCCCAACCTTCTCCGTAAGCACCATACCATAAGAAACGACGAAACGCAGGTAACCCTTTGCTTTCCTGTTGTAATGAAATCTGATAATGGTGACCCGGAATAGCTTCATGTAAGAATAATGTTGCCATGCCAGTAGCATTGAACTTCTTAGCATCTAGAATAGGCACGTAGAAAATTCCCGGTCTTGTGCCATCTTCTGACCCCTGATTGTACTCTGCACTGGCAGATGCAGCACGGAACGCTTCTGTCTGACGGATTGTGAATTGTGTTTTCGGAGTGTTGTTGAACAATTTTTTTAACTGAGGATCCTCAATTTTCTTGATTGCCCAGAAACTATCTATTACCTGCTTTTCAGTTGTAAACGGACAGAATTTAGGGTCTTTGTCAATAAACTTGAAAAAGCTTTGCAAATCGCCTTTGTAACCTGTGGCGTCTTTAACTTTATTCATCTCCCCTTCTATACGTGCCACTTCACTCAAACCTATACTGTAGATACTGTCTGCAGAAAGTGTAGTAGTAGTCCAATATTTAATACAATAATTATAATATTCCTTTCCACCGGGTATAGCACCAAGACCACTTGTAGCTCTGGACTTAGGCAGGTACTCCTTTTCAAAAAAGACGGCTAACTTAGTATAACAAGGATTAACAATACTGTCTATCGCCTTAATATAAGCAGCCTTAAGTCTTGCTTTATCTGATGCACTAAAACTCTCAGGGAACTTTTGAATAGGTCCGTAAAAAATACTTGCAGTGTCATTCTTAACAACTACTGCACTTAACTGTGGTAATACTTTAATAACCAATGATTTTGGCAATACCCAACCTGAAGCGATCCCCTTACGCATATTGTAAATAGCGGTATCTGTCCATGCAGGAAATACAGATAAACGCTTCAACCAATCTTCATAATCTTTAACGGTTTTAAATGGTTGATTGCCTGCACCTGAACCGAGTTGAGGCAATTCAAGTGTAAATGCCCAAAACTGAGTTACCGGCATGAGATGAGTAGGATATTTCAATCCTTCTATTCCCATTGTCATTTCGTATTTGAACAAGCGATAGCTCATAAGATCTTGCCCGGTGAGCTGGGTACTATCAATCTTACCTATCTCGGTGAGATATCTCTTATAAAATTTCCCCAGACTATCTCTGAAACTCTCAGCTATGGTAATTGTGAGTCGATCGTTGTAACGGTTATCACCATTAGAGGTAGCCTCGGTAGGAAATAACTGCAGGTGTTCCTGCCAATAAGTATCGAGCAAAGTTACTAACTCTTTACCTTTATCGCCGGCTGTTTGCCTGGTATCCCCATTTTTACAAGAGATAACCATTGCTGATAGCGCAAGAAACAATAGAACTTTTTTCATGAAAAATATTTTAGTAAATAAAGGTAATCTTTTGCAAACAGCCCTCCCCCATAGTGCGTTAAAAATACCTTTATAGAATTTGTTTATAGAATTATTGATTTCTGCATGACAGACTTATCTTACCTTTGTATCTAATAAAATTCATAACAGATGTATCCTGAACAGATAGTAGCCCCAATGAAGGCTGAATTGACCAATAATGGATTTGAAGAATTGCTTACTACAAGTGATGTAGATGCTACCCTTAAGCAGGAAGGCACTACATTGCTGATGATAAATAGTGTTTGTGGTTGCTCAGCGGGTACTGCTCGTCCGGGTGTGATAATGGCAGTACAAAATGCTGCTAAGAAGCCTACCCGATTGACAACAACATTCGCAGGTTTTGATATTGATGCGGTGAAACAGGCACGCACTTATTTGTTGCCTTACCCTCCATCTTCACCAGCTATTGCATTGCTGAAAGATGGTAAAGTAGTACACATGATTGAAAGACACATGATTGAAGGTCGTCCGGCACAAATGATTGCAGCAAACCTCATTCAAGCTTTTGAAACATATTGCTAATTTACATTCATATTCTTGTATAATTAAAGGCGACCAATTGGTCGCCTTTAATTATACATATAAATTTTAAGACAAATACAATAAGAAAGGTCCCGCAGTTATGCAGGACCTTTCTTATATTAATTAAAAATACACATTAATCTTTGCTTTCCTTATTACCGCCTCCCAGACGATAAATCAATGAGAATTG
>CANGMZ010000171.1 GCA_947454715.1 Chitinophagaceae bacterium | reverse complement strand
GAAGATATGCACGCCTAGCGAGCCTTTTAATGTCTTTATGCTTGTACCCTATTAAACACCTATCTAATCTCCTGTTCTCTAGTTGACGAAGCAACAATAATTTGTTTCGTAAAACACGCTTATTAGTTTTATTCAAATCCAAGTTTCAATAGTTTAAAGATTTATTAATCCATAAATTTATTGCAAAGCGTTGAATTATAAGTATTTGTGTTTTTGCTTTTTAAGTGAATCTACTTTACATTATGTTAATTAGAGTGTGTTAAAATTAATACTACTATCAAAAAAGAACCTTTTGCTGTCTTTACCTTCTATATTATATACCCTCACTATTCTTACAAAAGGGTGTTAAATAAAAAAGGAGGGATGATGCCCTATTTTTGAACATTTTAAAAATTATAGCGTTGTGCAAATATGTATAAATCTCTCTAAAAGTGTATTACTACCTATAAGTATTTGTATTCTTTATCAATACTCCTGTACCACTTACCTTTCCCTACGATTCTTTATCTGTACTTACCTAGTTGTCTGTAAATAAAAAAGGATTGCTTAATTTAGTTATTCAAACCAATGACCATGATTACAAAACATGTTTTGATGCTTGTACTCACACTGTGCACGTTCACTACTTATGCACAAGTGAAACCAAAAGCACCTAGCGGTACCACAGTAAAAGAAATTGCAACAACAACCAATAACGATATTTGGAACAACAGGGTGTCACGGTCAGTTTACATGTATGATAGTAGTTGGGCAGTGACGCAGGATAAGCGAAAATTAAGATCAGAAAGAGATGAGCAGTCTTTGGCTGAGCAATTGATTGAATTGGTTAAAAGCCATAAAATAAAGGCATATTTCTCTTACGACAAGGAGATGACCAGGCCAATGAGCGATAAGGAATTGCAAGATATTCTAAGTATCAGGCCCGATACTGTTGAATTGGAAGATCCAGTGACAGGGGCGCATGTGGAGAAAGTTATAATGCACAACTTTAATTATGACGAAATAAAGTATTTCCGAGTTATGGAAGACTGGACTTATACCCCGCAAAGTGGCACCACAAATATTCAGATTATAGCAATAGCTCCACAGATGAATATCTATGACCAAAATGGGAATTTCCGTATTCGCACATCCATGTTTTGGTTAAAATATAGCGATGTTAAAGCAACTGTAGAGGCATATAGGTTGAGCCATCCATCTATGAACCTGGCATCGGCTATCTGGAATAACTATTTTACAGAGATAGAAAAATAGGGTGTTCACTCCCCTTTTGTTTTTAAAAAATCAACATATATAAAAATGGTAGAAGTAAACGCAATTATCCATGAAAAACATTTTGTTACACATCTCAATACTGCTACCAACAGCCTCACTGCCGACGAACCACTAGCGAATGGCGGCACAGGCGAAGGTTTTGCACCAGAGCAGTTACTTGCTGCGTCTCTAGCATCTTGTACTACTATAACCCTCAGAATGTATGCCGACAGAAAGGGTTTTAAAGTGGATCAGATAACAGTAAATGTGACCATGCAGCGAGACAAAGACCACAATATTACCAATATAGAAAGGAAAATAACCATTACAGGCGATGCCACACAAGAGGAAAAAGAGCGTATGCTCAACATTGCTAATAATTGCCCGGTGCATAAAATACTCTCTAATCAAATCATCATCGACACACAACTATAATGAAAGACATCACCAAAAAGTACACGAACGGAGTGGTAACCATAGTCTGGAAACCAAACACCTGTATTCACTCTACAATATGTTGGAAAGAAGCAACAGGATTACCTGCTGTGTTTGACCCCAGAGAGCGCCCATGGATAAGACCTGAAGCCGCTACAACGGAACAAATGATTGAACAAATTAAAAAATGCCCAAGTGGTGCACTCAGTTATTATATGAATGCAGATAGTGAGCATATTGCAACTGTAGATGCAGAAAGTATTGTTGAAGTAATGCCAGATGGGCCATTATTGGTTTATGGTAATATCACTATTAAAGACAAAGACGGCAGCGAAATAAAGAAGAACAATGTTACAGCATTTTGCCGCTGTGGCGCATCTGGCAACAAACCGTATTGCGATGGCAGCCATAAAAAGGTAGGTTTTGTAGGATAGTAGTTGGATTTTAAAAACTAATAAATAGTGTATATAAATAAGGCAGGTGTCGTGAGATACCTGCCTTATTTTCATTTATTTATTCACGTTATCGTGCTGTTTTAAATTCAGACGTGGTATGGAATTCAATATCCGGATTATTCTGCCTTTCAGTATTTAGGAACCACTCACTTTGAGCCAAATAAACCAGATTACCATCTTTATCTTCCATTACATTGTTCTGCTTAAAACGTACAAAATCATCGATAGCTTTTTTGTCACCGGTAATCCAACATGCTTTATAGAATGACAATGGTGTAAATGTACAAGAGGAACCATATTCTTGTAACAGGCGATATTGTATTACTTCGAACTGGAGCTCACCCACACAACCTATAATTTTTCTGTGACCACCATGTTGTGTAAATAACTGTGCTACACCTTCATCTGTAAGCTGGCGAATACCCTTTTCCAACTGCTTGGTTTTCATTGGGTCTTTGTTCACCAATTCTTTAAATATCTCAGGTGAGAATACCGGAATGCCGGTAAACTGCATGATCTCACCTTCTGTAAGTGTATCACCTATTTTAAAATTCCCGGTATCAAACAGACCAACTACATCACCCGGATATGCTTCTTCGATAATATCCTTTTCACGCGCCATAAACGAATATGGATTGCTAAAACGAACTTCTTTATCGAGTCTGTTGTGTTTATAATATGTGTTGCGGGCAAAGCGACCGGAGCAAACCCTTAGGAACGCTACCCTGTCGCGGTGACGCGGATCGAGGTTGGCATGTATTTTAAATATAAAACCGGTAAATTTCGGTTCGGTTGGCTCTACATAACGGGTATCTGTATTACGGCCTTGCGGACGAGGTGCAATCTCAATAAAAGTATCAAGCAATTCCTTTACCCCAAAATTATTAACGGCACTACCAAAGAATACAGGGCATATTTTACCCTTCAGGTAGGCATCTTTATCTAGTTCACCATACACTCCCTGTAGTAATTCAACATCTTCCCTAAGTTGGTTTGCATCGCGCTCGCCCACCTTGGTATCTAGAATTGAATTATTCAAGTCAGGAATCAAAACTGTGTTTTCTTCAGTTGCTTTCTGGCTCGCAGTAAACAAGTTCAGACTGCTGTCGTGCAAATTATAAACACCTTTAAATTCCTTTCCCATGTTTATAGGCCAAGACATTGGGTGCAGCGATAATTTAAGCTCTTTTTCTATTTCATCTACCAGGTCAAAAGGTAGCTTACCATCACGGTCCATCTTATTAACGAAAACTATGACCGGCGTATCACGCATACGGCACACCTCCACCAGTTTACGTGTCTGATCCTCTACCCCATTCACACTATCAATAACCAATATTACACTATCCACAGCGGTTAAGGTGCGGTAAGTATCTTCAGCAAAGTCCTTGTGACCGGGCGTATCAAGAAGATTAATAAGCGTGGTGTTATATTCAAAACTCATTACAGAAGTGGCTACAGAGATACCTCTCTGACGTTCAATTTCCATAAAGTCACTTGTTGCATGCTTCTTTATTTTGTTGCTTTTTACAGCACCGGCCACCTGTATTGCACCACCAAACAACAGCAATTTTTCTGTCAAAGTGGTCTTACCCGCATCGGGGTGCGATATGATGGCAAAGGTTCTGCGCTTGGCTATTTCTTTTTCGAAACTCATTTACTCGTTTGGTTAATTATAGTAGATAGTCGTTAGTATTTAGTTCCTGTGAAATAGCATGTTATATTATGTAGTCTATTTACAAAACTTTATTTACTACCGACTAAAGTGCGCAAAGGTCGGAAAAAGTGAGCAGAAAGACTAACAGGAAAGACACCCTACCACAGAAAAGCTATAAGTTATCCTTTTACTTTCCCACACCCTGTGGATAGCCTGCTCATTTTAAGGATTTTGCATGCGCTATATTTGTGCAAAATCATTTAACGAACAATGGCATTGACGACGTTGAGGGATGACCTGATGCAGGAATTCAGAGAAGAGTGCATCATGATAAGGGAAGAAATGGAGATATTAGATCCATTAGGTACTTCCCTGCGTAAGCCCGCTGCGCAAAGGCTGATCAGTACAAGCACACTGATTATTACGGAGATACTTTGTTATGGTTTATTTCTGGGTGGCATCGCATTTATGGTAATGATGCATACCATTTATCCGTTTACTGTTGCCAATACAATATACCACACACCGGAGATCAGTAATAAATTAGGCGGGCCTAATGTCAATAATTTTCTACTTGCAGGTTATGGCATTGTAGCATTAGCCATTGTTATGTTTATGGTTATTGCACGTATGGCTCGTTCTATTCGCCTTAAAAATGATATTTTACATCAGGCAGGTAAAGACATTAAGATCATCTTAGGCATGCATCTGGAGCGTAAAGCAGCAATAGATACATTGGAACAACGGCACATGCTTAATGTATCAGGTATCAGTATGCCGGTGGAAAAAACAAAAGTGAACATCAACGAAGTGGGCAACCCGGGATATGATGAAAATGAACAGGCATCGAGTAATACGATGACTTGGAGAATGTAATCTTCTATATTGCCTTAGAAAGTATAATAACCAAATTGTCTAATAATTTACGCTCATTCTATGCATCGTCAACAGCTGAAGGAAATCATATTTAAGAAGAAGTCGGTGTTATGCGTAGGTCTCGATACAGATCTTACAAAGATACCTGCTTACTTGTTGAAGGAAGAAGACCCGGTTTTTGAATTCAATAAAGCAATTATTGATGCCACTAAAGATCAGGCAGTCTCTTATAAGATAAATACTGCTTTCTATGAGGCGCAAGGATTGAAGGGCTGGATAAGCATGGAGAAAACATTGAATTACATCCCTAAAGACATATTCACGATTGCAGATGCCAAGCGTGGAGATATCGGGAATACATCTGAACAATACGCACGTACTTTTTTTCATACTTACCCTTTTGATAGTGTTACTGTTGCCCCGTACATGGGTAGTGATAGTGTGCAACCTTTCCTCAAATTTGAGAATAAATGGGCAATTGTTCTTGGACTTACCTCTAATGCCGGCAGTGCTGATTTTCAGTTGCAGCAGAGCGGTGATGAATTGATGTATCAGAAGGTATTGAAAACAGTAGCATCTTGGGGAACGCCTGATAACATTATGTTTGTGATAGGTGCCACACGAAAAGAGCAACTGCAGGAAGTAAGGGCGTTGCTCCCCCATCATTTTTTTCTGGTTCCCGGTGTTGGTGCACAGGGTGGCGATGTGGATACTGTTTGCCGTAATACAATGAATGAAGATGGCGGTATCTTAATTAATGTATCGCGTGGTATTATATATGTGTCTAACGGTGCTTCATTTGCAGATAAAGCTCATGAAGCTGCTGTTCAATATCAAAAAGAAATGTCTGTATTCTTTTAATAAATGATATAGTATAAAACGAATAAGGCAGGCGTCGCGAGATACCTGCCTTATTCGTTTTAACTAATTAAAATAATCATTTGTCAACCCAGGAATACTGCAAAATTTCGCAGTTACCTTTAACCTAATATTTCACTACTTTTATGCCCCAATTAATCAATAATATGCTGAAAAAATCTGCATTTGCTTTATTTGCCCTTGTGGCACTCAATGCCTGTGAACCCAAGCCCACAGCTAAAACAAATATGGTTACCACTCCTGAGCCTCCTACAGTCAAGGATATACAT
>CANGMZ010000170.1 GCA_947454715.1 Chitinophagaceae bacterium | reverse complement strand
ATTAGCTCACTTGGTAGAGCGCTTGCATGGCATGCAAGAGGTAACCGGTTCGAATCCGGTATTCTCCACTTCAACCGGAAACATCGAATTGATGTTTCCGGTTTTTTATTTGATAGGAATTTGCTACCTTTAGCATAGGCTTAACAGAAGTCTGCCGCTCACCGTTGCGAAGCTGTATCAGTACTGTTCCCAATTTGATTGAAAAACCTTTTCTCACAATGAGAAGGTGGTTGGTGAGCGACATTTTTTCTTGTGAGTTAAAAAGATTTTTCAATGGAAAGTCAGCAGCACTCAATAGCTTACGTTAAACGTCAAGCAAAGAAAATAAAAAAGGAACGTGGTATCAGCCACATCGAAGCACTTGAGATAATTTCTAAATCTCGCGGTTTTTCTAATTGGATGCACTGTCAACGGTCACTTAGCCCAAAAAATGATAGCATCGAAACGGCTGTCATCCCCGTAGAACTGAGTTTTACTGATTGGCTAAAAAGGCATGTAAATAGGGATTCCCCCTTGGGTGATTTGGCTAGAGATATGGGTCGAGATAAGGGTTGGCCGACATACAATTCGCTGGATGAATATCTTAGTTATCTAAGATTTCAAAACGCCTATTATGGTGCGATAGACACACTGAGTAGAGCATGGAAAAGTTATAAGGCTTATTTGAAGAAAAAAGAAGATCTAACTAAAGATACGACGACTCCGAAAAAGCCAATTCGAAAAAACTATGACGAGCGAAAAATTGTGTATGTCAAGAACGTGACATCGATTCATTTTAGTAAAAGAACAGTAGAAAAATTTGTTCCCGGAGACAAAGCGTGGGTGTCATGGGATGGACGAAAAGCTATTCCTGTTACAATTACGGCAGTCGATGATACGTACTATTTCTTTAAAACTGAACGTCCTTTAAACAAAGCTTCAGGTAGTTACTTTTGGTATTTAGATGAAGTTCGTAGCACACCGGAATTGGCATGCATCAACTGTCATACATCTTGATTAGAGTTTTGGTTGCACTACACAACTCTCACTGCTGGTTGAGAAATAATTCCAAATCCTCCACAAAAATAAAGGGTGCGCAAAGCGAGAGCGATGCCACCCTTTCTCTTTTTCCCCTCTTCCCTACATTCCACATTACAATTATCATTTCCTATTTTAGCATCCATTACAAGCGCTGAATATGAATACTGCAAGCAATAAAATGTATAATTCTCCCTTCAACATAACTGTGTTGGTAGCAGGGATTGGTTTTTTTATTGATGCATTCGATCTGTTCTTGTTCAATGTTTACCGCATACCATCACTCAAAGACCTCGGTTTGTCGGGCAGCGAACTCACCTTCACAGGTGAAAGACTACTATCTATTCAGATGGCGGGCATGATGTTGGGAGGTATTATCACCGGCATGTATGCCGATAAAAAAGGTCGTGTAACGGTTCTGTATGGCTCCATCTTACTCTATTCGCTTGCCAATTTTGCGAATGCATTTGTACACGATGTCAATACGTATGCTGTAATCCGTTTTTTGGCGGGCGTAGGCTTGGCAGGGGAGTTAGGTGCAGGTATAACGTTAGTATCAGAAAGTATGTCTGTTGAAAAACGAGGTTACGGAACTATACTGGTGGCTACGTTGGGCGCATTGGGTGCAGTATCCGCCGGACTTATTGGTGATTTCTTACCTTGGCGTTATGCTTTTTTGGCTGCCGGAACAGCAGGAGCTATTTTACTCCTCCTCAGACTTAAATCGTTCGAACCTACCATGTTCAACGACAGTAAGCTGAGCACTGAAAAACGAGGCTCACTCCTCTTGCTATTCGCCTCACCTAAGAGAACCATGAAATACATTGCCTGTATATTGATGGGCATACCGATATGGTATAGCGTTGGGTTACTCATTACCTTGTCACCGGAGATAGCAAAAGCGCACAACATCAACGGGCTGAAGCTGTCTACCTGCTTTATACTCTTTCAGGTAGGCATTACGAGTGGAGATCTGCTCAGTGGCATCTTAAGCCAATGGTTCAAAAGCAGAAAGAAAATACTCGTAGCATTCATGACGTTAGGCATACTCTCAACTATCTATCATTTTATCAGAATTAATGAAAGCCAGCAACTTAGTATAACCTCATTCCTCATGGGGTTGGGTTGTGGCTACCTTTCCGTGTTTGTAACAGCCACTGCCGAACATTTCGGCATCAACCTGCGAGTAACCGTTACTGCTACAGTCACCAATTTTATGAGAGGCGCACTCGTGCTCTTAATTCCGTTGCATCAGGGTATAGAACATATTTTCGGGCTGAGCCTCACCGGTGGCCTTGCCATCACCGGTGGCATTGTTTGGGCATTTGCCCTTACCTCCGCCCTCGCCTTGCCCGATACATTCGGCAAATCCCTCGCATTTACTGATTCCTGATTAGGGGCTTCGCATAATCACATTGTAAAGTCATTTAGTGTTCCCTCAAGAATAAAAAATTATGCTGTTAAATATGTAATGAACAGTAAATCATATACTTATCGCCATATTTTTCCGTAACCATTACAATAAATTAACCTGAGTATTTTGACTATCTTTTGTTTAAAAATTTATTTAATAATATCTTAGCAGATATGCGATCATTTTTAAAATCAGCTAAGGCACTGGCGTGTCTATTGGTGAGTGTAGTAGTGCTTTGTAGCACAGCAACTGCCACTACAGGTAATGGTAAGATAGCCATATATTTTAATCAGCCGGTAAACAATACGGTATCAACAGGTGTTAACGCAGTATATCTAAATAACTCTTTTGCAGATACGATTGTTGCCTACATCAACCGTGCTAAATATTCAATAGATATAGCGCAGTATGACTACAACCAAAGCAGCGGATATGCCAATATTGCTACCGCTGTAAACAATGCAGCACTGGCAGGTAAAAAAGTACGTTGGATATATGATGGCAGCCAGTCCAACACAGGTATTGCCCTGCTCAATAGCAGTGTGCATACACTGGCAAGCCCAACTGGCGGTGCTTATGGCATCATGCACGATAAGTTTATAATTATAGATGCCAATTCTACAAACCCAAATGATGCCATAGTGAGCACTGGGTCTGAAGATTGGGGTATCACTCAGTTCAACTTGGTGAACAATAACATTATGTTCCTGCAAGATTCTGCATTGGCACATGCATACCTCAATCAGTTCAATATGATGTGGGGTGATACGGGCATTACACCCAACGCAACCTTGTCAAAATTCGGTCCATACAAAACAGATTTAGGACAGCACATATTCAATATTGGAGGCAAGCTCATAGAGCTGTATTTCAGCCCTGCTGATGCTACCAACACACATATATTATCATCAATAAATTCAGCAAATACAGATCTTTATTTTGGTGTATATTCATTTACTGTTGCTGCCGACGCTAATGCTATTGTCAGCCGCCAGACAGCAGGCGTGTATACTGCAGGTATAGTAGATCAGTATAGCAACACTGGCGCTGCTTACCCTATTCTCACGGCGGGCCTTGGCAGCAACCTGAAAACCTTTATCAGTTCCACTTTGCTGTATCACAACAAAATGTTGATTGTAGATCCTTCAAACACTTGCTCTGACCCATTGGTGCTTACAGGCTCTCATAACTGGACCACCTCAGCTAATACAAAAAATGACGAAAACACACTCATCATTCACAGTGATACTATTGCCAATATTTATTATCAGGCATTCAATGCGGAATTTGCAGCACTAAGCGGAACATTGAACACCATCGCACCTTGTGTTACTACCACTTGCGGTACACCAACAGCATTGCCTGCCACAGCAGTTACTACTACAACAGCATTGCTCAACTGGACAGGCCTTGGCAGCGCATTAAGTTATACAATACAGTATCGTGTAGTGGGTACTACCACATGGAGCACCACAACTGCAACTGCAGATACTGTAACCATATCAGGCCTTACACCGGCTACTAATTACGAGTTTCAGGTGCAAGCCACTTGCTCCGGCGGTAGCGGTTCATTTAGTGGCTCTTCTACTTTCACTACTTTGGCTCTGCCATGCTCTGTGCCTACAGGCTTAGATACAGTTGCTGTAAATGCTACCAGCGCAACACTGAGCTGGGTCAATGTAACATCTGCAGTTAGCTACACAGTACAATACAGACCGGTTGGCACAGCATCATGGTACATCGTCAGCACTCCGGTCAACTCTATTACAATCTCCGGTTTATCAGTAGGTGTAGCTTATGAGTATCAGGTAGAGGTAAACTGCGGCAGTGGCACAAGCGGCTACAGCAATACAGATACCTTCACTACTGTATTTATAAATTGCACGATCCCTACCGGTCAGTCAATCAGTAATATAACGGACACCACAGCAACACTTCACTGGAATGTTGTTGCAGCAGCTACAGGTTATACAGTACGCTACAGACCAATAGCAGCAACTATTTGGATGTATGCTTCCGATACAACCAACACACTCGACATCGCCAACTTAATACCTAACACAACCTACGAATTTGAGGTAAGAGCAATATGCACCTCTGCAGATTCTAGTGGCTTTACAGGATCTTCAATATTTATTACTAATCATGTTTCAGGTATAGCCAACGAAGCATTGATGCTCAACAGCTTCAATATCTTCCCTAATCCTGTACAAGACAATGCTACGATCAGCTATCGTCTTAACTCGGCAGCGCAAATCAGTATAAGTGTTTACAACCTTGTTGGTCAGGAAATATTAGCCCCTGTAAAGAACGAATTGCAACAACCAGGAACTCACAACTACAGTACTGCCATAACAGCACCGGGCGTTTATTTTGTGAAGCTCACAACAGGTCAAAATAGCATTACCAAAAGAGTTGTAAAACTCTAGAATTAACATAAAATGTATTCAAAAGCAGCGGCCCTAGGTCGCTGCTTTTTTATATGTAAATCTTAGTTTAGGTTAATAATCTCGAATAATTTTATCGAGCCGGCGATAGTCGTAAAAAAGTTAGGCTACAACAATACGCCGCCTAGCTCCTTCTGCGCGCAGAGCAATTCGCAAACGTGCCGCTCTGTTTTTTTTCGGCGTCTATTCCGATTATTTCGGGACGGCAGCAAAAAGAAAAAGAAACAAGCGGTAGGTGTAGCAATAGCAGTATTTCTATTGTTGTTTATTGCTGGGAATACTTAAATACTAGAACTTAAATTGTCCTTTGAATTTCAAAATGTATTTGAAATTATATATACCTCCCAAAATAAATGATTGATATTTAGTTATACACATACACCACATTTCATTTCCTTCTAAATGCTTGCCTATAAAGGCATACACACTATCGTTTGTGTGGATAAACCATCGGTATAAGGTCGGGGCATTAGGTTATATTTGTAACTTACTTTATGAAAACATTCTCCTCCATACAGCAGTTACTGGCAACACTCAGTCGTGAGCAAAAGTTGCTTAGTGAACTGTTTGAAAAAAGGAAGATACTTTCCTTCAATTACGACTATGCGCTGGAGCTGGTTGAGTTCGATGCAGATAAAATATCCTCATTAATTGACTACTCCGTTGTTCGCCAAAATGGAAACAACCTGGAGCTCGATGATCTGTTCCTTCAGTTTTTTGAGCAGGTAATGGAGGTCAATGAAGAGATTAATGTCTCTTATATCAATGAGCACATCCAGAACATTAAACAGAATATCAACTACTACTTGCAGGAAAATAACGAAACCCGCAAGTATGGTTATCTGCGCCAGATAAAACAAGCATTGAGAAAGGTGGGCGTAATAGCACTGCGTAATGTCGTGGATCTGAATAGAAATATCGACAATACTTTTAAGAACGAGCCTAACTATAAGATTAAGAAAACCAAATTAGAGCACCTCGATGAAAAACGCCATGCTATCTACT
>CANGMZ010000169.1 GCA_947454715.1 Chitinophagaceae bacterium | reverse complement strand
TTTTGTTATTCTGTTTATTGGCCGAATTGTGGACCTGTCTACCGGGTTGAATGATGCCATATTGTCGATAACCAATTACTATAAATTCAGCTTTTATGTATCTGTAGTGATGATTGGTATTTTGTTTGGTTTACTCAGGTGGTTGGTGCCTATATACGGTGTGTTTGGTGCAGCATGGGCTACAAGTGTAACGCTTGTTGTATTTAATGTGTGTAAATACATTTTTGTCTGGCGAAAGCTAGACATGCAGCCATACTCTATGAAAACAGTGCTGGTGCTTATAGCCGGCGGAGCATCATTTGCTACCGGGTATTTATTGCCACATTTTTTTGACAATAAGGGTCATATTTATGTGTCTGCAATAGCAGACACCGCATTGCGCAGCACTGTGATTGTAGTGGTATACTTGATAATGCTGTATTGGTTAAAACCGTCAGCAGACCTTGTAGAATATGTAGGGTCTATCAAGAAAAACAAACGACTTTTTTAGAACTCGTTGATTTCCAATTGTTTTTTCATCAGAATATCTGTCTGCTCATCTGTTCCTAACGTAAAGATGTGCGTGCCAAAGGGCGTATATCCCCAACGGGTGTAAAAAGCGATTGCTTTATGGTTGTGTTCCCAAACGCCTAACCATACAGTTGTGTGGTGTCCCCGATGGGCAAATGCCAGACAATGATTCATTAATGCTGCGCCTACTTTTTTGTTCTGGTATTCTTTTAATACATATAGCCGCTCTATTTCCAAAGGGTTATCGGCGTGTGGTGCGTCGGGTTTTTGTGCTGAACTTACCTTAGCAAAGCCGGCAAGGGTATCGCCATCCCAGGCAAGAAAAAACGTATTATAAGGGTCTTCCAGCTCGCGCTGTATCTTGGCAACATTCATTTGCTCTGCCAGGTACTTATCCATATCCTCCTTTGAATTGGTATCTGCAAAGGTTTGTGTGAATGTGGTAATGCTGATATGTGATATGATTTCAGCAGCGGAAGGGTCGGCAGTATGAATGGTGAGATGTGGTGTCATAATTAGCTAATAAGTGGTGGCGCAATCGGAATATGGAGCAAAGTTAGTGCAGCGGCAGGCAAGTATAGTTGTTAATTCTTTAACTCAATTTTGTACTAATACATATAAGCGGCTATCTGCATGGACTTGCTTTTTAGTACATTTGTACCCATGCGTCGGTTAGCGGCAATATTATTCAGATCTTTTTTGCAGGGCCTCATCCTGTTGAGCCCTATTGCACTTACAGCAGCATTGCTTTATTCTGTCTTCGATAGTGTAGATAAATTAGTGCCATTTGTACCCAGAGGTTTAGGGTTCATTATAATCATCACATTAGTAACGCTTATTGGCTACTTGGGTACCAGATTGTTTGTGGGCCGCTGGTTGTTTGATGCTTTTGGGCATGTGCTGGAGAGCACGCCGGGAGTTAAGTACATATATTCGTCTATTAGAGATGTAATCAGTTCGTTTGTAGGAGATAAGAAGCGGTTTAATAAACCTGTATGGGTTTGCGTGAGTAAAAACCCCGATATATGGCGTATAGGTTTTTTGACACAAAAAGACATGACTCACCTGGGCATGGATAAAATGATAGCGGTGTATATGCCGCATGCTTACGCAATATCAGGCTGGGTGATTGTTACAGATAATGAAAATATTAGGCCCGTAAAAGATATGACTGCCGGTGAGGCCATGAAATTTGCGGTAAGTGGTGGCGTAACAACTATAGAAGATGAGCCAAGAAAAGATCAACTTTAATGCAGGTCCGGCAGCATTGCCACTGCAAGTTTTAGAACAGTCTGCTGCTGCAGTACTCAATTATAACAATACAGGAATTTCCATATTAGAATTGCCACACAGAGGTGCTGAGTTTTTGGCGATACTTGAAGAGAGTAAAGCGTTGGTCAAAGAACTTTGCAATATAGGCGACGACTATGAAGTGTTGTGGTTGCAAGGAGGTGGCAGATTACAATTCGCTATGATACCCATGAATTTTTTGGGGAAGGGGGATACGGCAGGTTACATTGACAGTGGTCATTGGGCGGCAGAAGCAATGGAATATGCTGCTTATTATGGTCATGTAGATGTGATGGGCAGCTCTAGAGCTACAAATTATGATCACCTACCTGAGTGGCCGACACATATCCCCGACAATCTGAAATACCTACACATAACAACTAACAATACTATATTCGGCACGCAATATCAGCATATACCAAGGGTGAACGTGCCGTTGGTAGCAGATATGAGCAGTGATATTTTTGGTTGTGAGCGAGATTATAACCAATTTGACATGTTTTATGCTGCAGCACAGAAGAACTTAGGTACTCCAGGTGTGGCATTGGTGGTAATACGCAAAAGTATGTTGACCCATTTGTTGCATAGCTTACCACCAATGTTGAGCTACAAAGCACAAGCTAAAGAAAACAGCATACTCAATACAGCAAATGTATCAGGCATATATGTTTCTCTGCTGATGTTGCGTTGGATAAAGCATCAGGGTATTAAAAATATAATAGCGGCGAATGAGCGCAAAGCACGAATGCTGTATGATGCAATAGACAATAGCAGCCTGTTTACCACTCATGTAAAAAATACAGCAGACAGGAGTAATATGAATGTATGCTTTACTGCAAAAGATAAGGCAACGGAGTTAGCATTCTTACAATTGTGTGCTGAAAATAATATTGTAGGGTTACAGGGGCACCGTATGACTGGTGGTTTCAGGGTATCTATCTATAATGCTATAGAAGAAAGTGCGGTGATACAATTGGTGGAATTAATGAAGAAGTTTGAAACAAATGGTTAATTTGGCAGCCGATAAAACTGTGTAAATAATTATTAATTAGCATAATAAGTAAAAATTAATGGCAAACATTACCCCTTTTAATGGCTTGAGGCCGAGGAAAGAATTGGCTGCAGAAGTAGCTACATTACCTTATGACGTAGTGAGTGTAGCTGAAGCACGTGAGTTCAGAAAAGATAAATATAACTTTTACCACGTTACCCGCTCTGAAATTGACATGCCCGAAAATACTGATGTGCATGGCATGAGCGTTTATGAAAAAGCAAAGGAGAATCTGGAAGCTTTTATTAAGGATAAGACCCTGATACAGGATAAGGAACCATGCTACTATATCTATGAGTTGGTAATGAATGGTCGCTCACAGACAGGCTTGGTCTGCGGATCATCAATCGACGATTATAACGCAGGTATTATAAAGAAGCATGAGTTTACGCGCCCTGAAAAAGAATTAGATCGTATTAACCATATTACGGTAACAGGTGCGCAGACCGGTGTTGTATTTTTAGCATATAATGACTGCGAAAGTGTGCAGAGCATAATTGATGCATGGAAAGCAAATAACCAACCTGAGTATGATTTCACAGGTGCAGATGGTGTTCGCCATATACTGTGGGTGGTAGATAATTATGCTAAGGTAGCGAGCATTACACATAACTTTAGTACAGATGTGCCTTGCACGTACATAGCAGATGGTCACCACCGTGCGGCATCGGCAGCAAAAGTGTGTAAAGAAATGAGAGAGAACGGCTACTCTATAGATGGTAACGAATCGTTCAATTCATTTATTACCTGCATATTCCCGGCGAGCCAACTGGAAATAATGGATTACAACCGTGTGGTGAAAGACCTTAACGGATTGAGTCAGGAAGCGTTTTTGGAAGCAGTAACGACAGATTTTACACTGACTAAGTTGGGTACAGATGCCTTTAAGCCTGCTGTAGCACATGAGTTTGGTATGTATATGGATGGCACTTGGTATAAGCTGGTAGCAAAGCCGGGTACATTTAATGATCAGGACCCGATAACTGTTTTAGATACAAGTATATTACAAAACAACCTGCTCGATAAGGTATTGGGCATCAGAGACCAGCGCACAGATAAGCGTATAGACTTTGTGGGCGGAATACGTGGCATGGAAGGTTTGACAAAGAGAGTGGACAGCAAAGAAATGGCTGTAGCATTTTCAATATATCCGGTAACGATAAAGCAATTGTTTACGGTAGCAGATAGTGGCAACGTAATGCCACCAAAGAGCACATGGTTTGAGCCGAAACTAAGAGACGGATTAGTGGTTTATACTATCTAAATAGGTATTTTGAGGGAGTAAAAAAATATTTTCAGATTTTCTGAAAATTATTTGTGAAAGTCAAAGAGAACTCCTTATCTTTGCACTCCCGTTGAGGGCAAAAGGCATACAGATAACATCAAAAATGCTTCCTCAATAACACTACCTTGGGTTGGTAGTTCAGTTGGTTAGAATGCCGCCCTGTCACGGCGGAGGTCGCGGGTTCGAGTCCCGTCCAGCCCGCAAAAGCTTCACAGAAATGTGAGGCTTTTTGCATTTAGGGCTATTGAGAATTGAAACACATTATATTGGATCAAGCTGAGAAGTTGTGGATCAAGCTGAGAAGTTGGGGGAAATAGAAAATAATTGTTGCTTTGTGATTTATAAATGAGCACACAAGAGCATTACACGACGTTAGTATCAAGTCAAATCATAAAATATTGAGTAATTTAGAGTTATCACTCAAAATTTTAGCAAAAGGAAAATATGGCGGAGGTTCAGTTTTTATTTGATAATGGGTTAATAGCGGGTTTGGAAAACCTAATAAAAGAGTCAAAACAGAAACTTTTATTGGTTTCTCCATATATAGACCTAGACAACCGCATAAAAGACGCATTAAAAGAGAAGTTATCAGTTCCCAATTTTGAGTTAAGAGTGTTATTTGGGAAAAATGAATATAATTTGTATAAAAGCATAAAGAAGGACAGTTTTGAGTTCTTAAAGCAATTTTCTAATGTTGAAATTCGTTACGAAGAAAGACTTCATGCAAAGTTTTATTTAAATGATTTTGATTTCATATTAACGAGTCTAAATCTCTATGATTACTCACTAGCTAAGAATATAGAAGTTGGAATTATTTGTAACTATGGAACTAAAGGTCTTATAGGGAGGGTAGTAGACGGAACAGGGTCCTTAATCAATCAAGGTGTTGGTAAAGTAACACATGATGTATTCGGTATCAGTAAAGATGTTAATCCAATTGAAAAATTTCAAACAATTTTTGAAAACGCTGTATTGAAGTATAAAACAGAACCATTGACTGTAAATGCAGGCGGTGTCAAGGGTATTTTGGGTGGCAAAAAACTTGATGGTTTTAATGTAATAGTCGACAATTTATCGACATACATAGGAGATAAGGCGCAACAGTCAACAGTTAAAGATATCGTTGTGCCGAAAGAAGAAAATAAGTCAAATGTAGTTAAAACGCTCTCTGCGTCTCAAATCTCAAAATCGTTGAGCATTAATCAGTCTGATCTAACAAAACTAATGCAAGCAAAAGGCTTAATTGATGGAAATAAGATTACCAATCTTGGACTAGCGCGAGGGTTGGTAATGAAGAACTATATGGGTAACGACTATATCGCGTATCCAGATAATTTGGTGGAGTTGGATGAATTAAAGAGTTAGTGTCTTTTTCCCCTATGGTTTAGATTTTTTATTCGCAAAAGCTTCACAGAAATGTGAGGCTTTTTGCATTTTGGGCTATTGAGAGTCGAAATATATTATATTTTTTACGATTAATTGTAAGTCGGACACATTTGTATTGTAGTAGAAATCATGGATCAAGCTAAATATTAGTCAGCTTTAATGCTTTCATAAGAAAAATAAATTTACATAGTGTCTGAATTAACAAAATTACTTGGTACTATTGGGTAGATAAATTCTTTTTTTCTATGAAATCTGAAACAAAATCTCCGGAGGTACTATTTGAAAATATAGGCACGCGTTTATATTATTTGAGACATCTTAAGAAGGAAAAGATCACATCTGTTGCCATAGGGGTTGGGGT
>CANGMZ010000168.1 GCA_947454715.1 Chitinophagaceae bacterium | reverse complement strand
TTTGCTTTAAATTTATATTAAATTATATAATTTTTATATTATTTAATAAAAATAACGAAATAATAAATATTCAGGAAGTAGTATCGCTCCATGTTGTATTTCTTTATTTTTTTACTATCTTTGTATTGAAGCAAATCGCAATAAGGGCTATGCCCGTTGTGTAAACATTAAGTAGCCCTCGACTTTAACGGGGGCATTTTTATTTAACAAATATTATCTCAAACACTACGATAATGTTTACTCAGACATCCCCTCACCTATATTGGTAGTGTAAAAGAAAATGTGCTTCCTTCATTGGGCTGGCTGGAAATGAAGATATTACCGCCATTGGCTTCTATAAATTCTTTGCAGATAGTAAGCCCGAGACCTATCCCCTTCTCTCCGTTTGTACCATAAGTTGATGTCTTCTCTTGTGTAAATAGTGACTCTATCTGCTCCTTTGTCATTCCTACTCCGGAATCAGCAATAGAAACATGCATCAAACCACCAATCTTATTGGCAGATAATTTTATACAACCGTTATCCGGAGTGTATTTGATAGCATTAGCTAATAAATTTCTGATAACAGTATTTATTTGATTGTAACTACCCATTGCTATTGTATTGGGTGAAACAGAATTAATAATCGTTATATTTTTTATACTTGCTACATTTTGTAATAACGTAATACTAATTTCAACCAAATTAAATATATCAACTTCTACGGCAACATTCTTAGTTGTGGTTTGTGACACAGATGCCCATTGCAACAAATTATCCACCAGAAGACTCATTCCATCTAGCTGCTTACTCATTTGCTCTTTTATGTAGACCATATCCTCATCCGGCAATTTTAATGAAGGATCTAATAATGAAACAATAGACCGAACGGAGACAATAGGACTTCTAAGATCATGAGACAGAATAGATAGAATTTTATCTTTAAAAATATTCAGCTCATTTAAATTTGCGGCCTGTAACTGAATTTCATTTTTTTGTTTAGAAATTAATTTATTTTTTCTAATCAGAAGTATATAAAATGTCACTAATAAAAGCAATACAATCGTTAATGCAATAAGGATAAAGGTTTTAACCAGATTTTTCTGTTCTTTAATCAAATTGTCTTTTTCTAGCTGGCTAATCTTGTATTGTTTCTTATCTAATTCGTAATTGTATTGCAACTCTTGTATTCTGTTTCTTACATCCTGATTATGTACGCTATCAAGATATATATAATACATTTGATTGTATTTTAAAGCACTATCAAACCGCTTTGAATTATTATAGAAATATGCCAACCAACCGGAAGCCTGAGATATCAACATATAATTCTTTCCAACCTGAGACATCGCTAATGAAATCTTCAGATGTGTCAATGCATCTGAATTATTGAGCATAAGTCCGATTTTACCCAACCTAAGATGTGTTTTGTTAATACTCTCCGCATCACCTAACCGGGTAACACCTATTAAGACTTTTTCATAACAGTCTTTACTACGCACATAATCTCCCATCCCAAAATATACATTTCCAATTGTTGATAAACGCAAGTTTTGGCTATACAAATCAGTCAGTCCTGGTTTATTTGCATATTCTAGTGCCTTATCAAACTTTTTTAGCGCAACGAATATGTTACACATCAACACATTAGACCTCTGTAAGTTTTCATAATCTTGCAGCTTAGTAAAAATATCGAGTGCCCTATTTGCATATAGTGTTGCTTTAGTATAATCCGGCATTTTGTAATAAATATCTGCAATCAACAAATAACATTCTCCCGACTCAGGTACCCAATGAAATTTCTCAGATTGCGATAACGCCTTTAAAGCATAATCAAGCGCCAATGTATATTTCTGCAAAGACACATATATCTTACTCAAGTTAATATAGCAAACAGCTATACCACGTGTATTTTTCTGATTTTGCTGTATGTGCATTGCAAATTCAGAATACTGAATTGCGGAGTCATATTTAAGTACACCTAAATAGTCAAGACTAAGAGATGCATATATTTTAGCCAGTATTTGTTGATCATCAATTCGCTTAAACCCTTTAAGTGCTATTTTGTCATAAGTCAATGCAGAATCAATAAAATGTTTACTTCTGAATAATTTGGCTATTGCCAATATTGATTTTATCTCATACACGTCACTTCGCAATTGCACCGCTGATGAACGTGCAGTTTTCGCAACAAGAATAGAAGAATCAAGATTAATTGCCTTATTTGCCGCTGCCAATTTTATCAACACACTGATTTTTTCAGTATCTGGTTTGACATGTTGCAATGTCATCTTCAAGCTGTCAAGTTCCGTTTGCTGACCATAACACTCAACACCACTACATTCAAATATAAAAATCAAAAAAACTAATACTACCGACCTTACCATTTAATAGTAAATGTAAGTTTTTTTAAAAATAGGAGTTAAATACACTCCCTCATTAAAACAGAAACCCGGATGCTAAACACATCCGGGAACTGCATAAATCAGCAACCCAACATACCAACAAGCTTAAATACAGATGTAAAATTTATCTTTTTTCCAGCCTTACAGTTTCTACATGCTTGTAGTCTGTGTAATGAAGAAAATAAACACCTGATGGCACTCCCTTTATATTTATTTCTGAAATATTATTATACTTCCTTACTATTCTACCTGTCATGTCAATTATGGTAATTTCTTGTTGCTGACCGACATTACCTTCTGTAGTAATTGTAATTACATCATCTACAGGATTTGGATAGATATTGAGTTTAAATGAATCATTCTCCATTATGTTCTCAACAGCAACAGTATTGTTGGTTGTAAACTTTTTACTTATCCACGAAGAGTAAGTAGTAGTCCCACACTTTTTACGAATGTGCGCATAATAGGTAGTAGCGGGAGTCAGTCCGGTAACTGTCGTATTTGTAAGGGTTGTTGCAGTTCCTGCCACTGAAGGAGACGCAACTAAGGTGTTTACTGTATATTCATAGCCGGTAGCGCCACTTGCCGTAGCCCAGTTAACCTTCGCACTCGAGCTGGTAATATTTGTAATATTTACACCTGTAACTGTATCACAAACTGCGCTCGCAGCTTGTGTAGAAAAAGGAATATTTACCCACACTGAATAATTACCACCGCCACAATTATTACGTACATGAGCATAATAATTAGTTGATGGTGTAAGCGCAGTAGCATTTGCTGTAGTTAACGCCGTCGCTGTCCCTGCTACTAATGGTGCTGTTGCAGTGGTATTCACTACGTACTCATACCCAGCAGAGCCAGTTACTGCAGTCCAACTTATTGTTGCAGCAACAGAAGTAATACCTGTAACAGTTGTTCCCGTCACAGGCGCACAAGTAGTTGCGGTGCCTGCTGTAATATTCACATTATAGTCCTCTACCTCACCAAACTGAATAGTTCCCGCGGCATTTTCTGCTGCAGAAAAACACACTGAAGGGGTATACGTTGAACTGTATGTCATACTTCCGGTACTCATTTGCCCAGTTCTTACTACACGCATTCTCCAAGTACCTGCTATTGCGGTAGCCGGCACAGTAAACGTTTTGGTACGCGTAGTTAATACACCATAAGGAATTTCGGTACCACCACTGTTGGCATTATTGATAATAAGTTCAGCAGCGCTAAAAACATTATCTCCATTAAAATCTATCCACGCAGCATAATACATTGGTTCCGCATTAAGACAAGCACCAAACGTTATGGAAATAGTATAACTATTACCAACAATAAGCGAAGGGGCAGCAACCGTATTATAATAGTTATATGTAGAGTCAGGTATGTAACCGTTAGTGCTATTATTTAGCGTACCTAATGTCACATTTGTAATACCATCTCCCGCTGTTGCGGTACCATGAGGTGTACCTGCAGCCGCCTGATGCAGATCTAAAACACAATACGGAGCAGGTGTTACAATTTGGGCATTGGCAGTAACTGCCGGCAATATAAAAACTCCTAATATTGCCAAAATGAATAAATTTAAAATAGATTTCATGATTTTTTGTTTATGTGATTATTGTATAATTAACTTTTTAAAACCTAATGTCTCACCACTTTCATAAAGTATATTTACCATATAAAATCCTTTAGAAATACCTTCTAACATTATAAAATTCTCCCCGTTGATAAGACTACTTTGAATTAACTCCCTACCTGTCATATCATAAATAATGCACCGCACCTTATTTAACAGGAGTTTATCTGACGGCAAGTATACAGTCACCATAGATGATCCAATTATAGGATTGGGATATATTAAACAACCCGACAGACTAGCGAAATCAGTTATTTCATTTGAAATAAAATTGGATATTGCAACCAAAGTGTCATAAGTGTCCGCACAACCATTAGCATAAGTCACTAACCTGACATAGTACTGATGTCCAGATGCATAGGTTTTAAGCGGATTAGGTAAAATGCTCTCGGCACCATCGCCAAAATACCATCTTAAACTATCGTAAACAGAAGGAGCAACATTGAATTGCACACTATTCCCACCGGAAACAGTATAATGAAAGGCCGCATCCGGCGAATAAACACCGGTGCCCCATTCTATTGAAGAGGTAAAAACAATACTATCAGCAATATGTTGATATAACTTACACTTATTTGAATCAAGTCCACTGTAAAAAGGCAATCCTGAAATATGCTTTTTGAATAAAATACCTGCAAATGCACTTGCAATAGCGTAAGATCCATAAGCATTAGGATGTATATCTCCATAACTACCCCAAAGCAAGAATGAACTATCCTCTGTCCAGATACTTCTCATTACTTCACCTCCAGGAGCGATGCAAACATTAAGAGAATCAGCCAACCTTAACATGTTCATTTTTATTCTCGATTGCGCGAAAAAATAATTGGATGTTGAAGGCGGCGTTGGAGACATAACACCATAACTTATCTCATATAAAAAAATCTTTGCGCATTTATTATACGCTCTTGCTGAATCCACGAGCATTTCCCCCCACACAATTGTGCTATCAATAGGAAAAGAAAATGCGGGAGATTCATTTGACCCGGGTTGCAAAACAATAATATCCCACAATCCCTGTCTAAATAATTGATATACGTTAGGATCTATATGATGATTTACAAAACCAGTTCCGCCAGGTGCATACATAGTAACATCTATAGAATCTCCAAGCATATCCCCAAACGCTTTCACAGTCTGCGGCATATTGTTAGTATATGTTAGGCTGTTACCAATAAACAAAGCCTTTTTTGTATATGCCCTACATTCAGTACTATGCACAATGCACTGAACTATCCACAATACAACTAATATTATTTTTTTTAACGACATCGATTTTCTTTTTTGAAGACAAATGATTGTTTTTGTTATGAGATTTATTTTTATTTTCAATTATTTTAAACGCTAACAACTTGATGCAAGGATGAAAAAAAGCGAACTCAATCTTTTTTTCAGAAGGAAAATCGCACTCTTCTAAAGACATCAGATATAATATATTCTCTGGTATACCATAACGCTCGCAAATACGTTTTACTGTTTTTGTAGACGGGTGTTTAATTCCATTTTCAATTTGAGAAAGCTCAGTCTGTGATAATTTACAATTTTTGGCAAACTCTACTTGAACAATATCTAATTGCTTACGAACAGCTCTTATTGATACACCTAGTTTCATTCGTGTAAATATGTTTTAAAAAATCCCACAACTCAGGTGTAAAACTATTTTGATCTTCAAACAGAAGTGTTATCTGAATACTAAGAAGTGTTATTAAGTGTTAAGCGACCAGTAAAATCACACTCTACTGAAAACTTTCCATCAATTCATAAATAAACAATCATGATATTTGCGACTATGAACAGGACAAAAATCCTTTATGTAGAAGATGAAGCAGGATTAGCAAGAATAATGGGCATAACACTTAAACAGTATTATGAAGTAACCGTTGCTAATGATGGATTGAGTGCGCTAGAAAATTTTAAATC
>CANGMZ010000167.1 GCA_947454715.1 Chitinophagaceae bacterium | reverse complement strand
CTTAAAGTGTACCGCGGGTTCGAATCCCGCCCTCACCGCTGAATAGATTACCCGGGAAGTAGCGCAGGCCGGTAGCGCACCTGGTTTGGGACCAGGGGGTCGCAGGTTCGAATCCTGTCTTCCCGACTTCTTAAAAGCTCGACAGAAATGTCGGGCTTTTTTGTTTCTTGTCTAAACTGGGTATATTTGTTTTAAGGCATTATTTGCCTAATCTTTTTAAGTAGAAATAATTTTTTAAAATGGCATCAGGAAATCTACTAGTCACCAATACATTTAATCTAAATGACATTCTCGGCAACGGGAAGATTTACAAAGTGCCCCAATTTCAAAGGGATTATTCATGGACTCAAGATAATTGGGAAGACTTGTGGAATGATATTACTCTTGCTCATGAAAACAAAAGCGCTCATTATATGGGGTCAGTGGTTTTGCAAAGCACTATAGGTAAAGAGTATTTAATAATAGATGGACAACAAAGATTTACAACACTCAGCATAATCATTCTCGCTATAATTAACACAATTCAACAATTGGTAGAAGATGGTGTTGACGCAAGCGCCAACCACGAACGTGTTGAGATATTAATGCGTCAATATATAGGTCAAAAAGAAGCATCATCATTACGATACTCAAGTAAACTATTTCTCAATGAGAATAATGATGGATTTTATCAAAACCGACTGCTACATTTTAGGGATCCAATAAATGAAAAAAAACTGTCGGACTCAGAAAAATTAATGTGGCAGGCCAATATTTTTTTTAAACAAAAAATCAATAATCTTTCAAATTCCAAAAATGGTGAAGCATTAGCGTCATTTCTAAATAATACTATTGGCGAGCAAATGATGTTTATTCAAATTACTGTTCAGGACGAGCTGAACGCCTATACTGTCTTTGAGACATTGAATTCAAGAGGAGTAGAATTAACATCAACCGATTTATTAAAGAATTTTTTGTTCTCACTTGTTGCTAAGAGTGAAACTGACCTAAAACAAGTAAAAAGCCAATGGAAAAAAATAATTGATACGGTTGGACTAAAAGATTTTCCGGTTTTCTTAAGGTATTTTCTGATGGCAACACGTAAGCAAATAACAAAAGAATACTTATTTAAGGAAATCAAAAGTTTTATAAAAGATGGACAGGATGTATTTGACCTTCTCGAAAAGCTTGAGGATTATGCATACTACTATGTGGCATTGGGAAATTCTGATGACGAACTCTGGAATAATGACAAAGAGAACAGAACTGCAATTAGTATTTTAAAAACACTCCGTGTTACCCAATGGAAGTCTCTGGCAATGGTTGCTGCAAAGAAACTAGATCCAAATGATTTTAAACGATTTTTACAATCAATCATTTCTATATCTTACAGGTATAATGTTATTGCAAAGTTGCAAACCAATGAAATGGAAAAAGTATATAGTAAGTCTGCAATAAATCTTTATAACACGGATTTAGGTAAAATAACTGATATACTAAACGACCTGAAAGCGCTCTATGTAAGTGACGAAGATTTTAAACTCCATTTTTTGTCTAAACAATTCAATACCGGAAATTCAACTGATAAAAGATTAGTTCGATATACACTTTACAAAATTGAAGCCCAATTAAGTGGGAGTAATTATGATTTCGAAACAGATAATGGCACAATAGAACATATACTTCCTGAAAGTTATCCAGAAAAATGGCATCAAGACTTTACAGAAGAAGAGTACGAACGAAACGTCTATCTGATTGGTAATTTAAGTATTTTAGAAGCATCTAAAAATAACAAAGAAGCTGCAGATCATTCATTTGAAGAAAAAAAGCAAGTTTATTCAACAAGCAGATATACAATTACAAAAAATATTTCTGACATTGATGAATGGAAATCTCAAAACATAAAACATAGACAGGCTAATTTAGCCAAAATTGCAACCTCTATCTGGAAGATTCAGTATTAGTGAAGTACGTACTTCACTAATATTGAATCTTTACTTCACCCTACCCCTCTTTACAAACATCTTTCCACCCAAGATTATAGGTTGTTCATACATTCCCTTCATTTCATCCATAGCAAAGTCTAAGACAGCACACGCACCTTCATTGAGTATTATGTTGTTTTGGCGTACCGGTTTATAGCCCTGATAGGTTACTACAATGTCATAAGTTCCTTTTTCCAGTGGCTTTATAAGATACTTCCCATCAAAATCAGTAACTGTGGCTCCTTTTAATACACCTTTCTGATATACTGCTACTGCGGCATTAATGAGTGGCTCCTTTTTATGATCTAGTATTGTTCCACGAACACCAATGTAGCTTAAGCCTGTGTCTCTGGTATAGTTACGGGAAAAAATCGTTGTATCTACTTTCGGGGGGCGTGTTTGTGCATGCAGACCAGAAGTTTGTGTAAACAACAAGGTAAGTCCGAGTGCAACGGTAAGCTTGTAAAGCCTGCTGTGTGGTTGTGGAGGAATATGAATTGGTCTACCTACTTGCGTAACGAGGTAGCGCCCGCAAACATGTTCCTTTTGCTTGGAGAAGAACCCATAAAGTGCAGCATCGCTCCATGTAGTAAAATCTATAACAGTAGTGCGACAGCTATCGCAGTGCCTGCCCTCCCCTACCGGAGTCATGTCATCCCAGTTTTGACTACATGGGTTTGGAATATCAATTTGAATAAATGTGGGCTGCTTCATAGTTATTCTTTTATACTCTTATAGACGTAACTGTTGTATATAAACTTGGGTTTCGGTCATTTCCTTTGCACTTCATTTCTACAGTAATATACATTACTTTTATTTCATCAAGATCGTAATCATGATACATTGGGTGCTACACAAAGTGCTTACCAACAAAACAAGTACTGAAACGAACCCAATGCTCACTTTACAAAAAGAATAACTTAGCCGCGCACTTTATGAAACACTTACTCTTATTCGTTATTTGTCTGCAATCGTTATCCTTAAACGCACAGACATTTTCTGAACTTTTACAAGAAGGTAAAGACCAGATAAAAATACAAAGGAACCTTCATGCAGGGGAGGTAAATGATTATAGCAAGGCTATAAAAATATTGACGGAAACAGTAAGGCTTGAACCAAATAATGCTGAAGCCCATTACTTTCTGGGTAGTGCTTATGACTATAATGGCAACCCCGATGCGACTACCCTCAAAGAAGTAAATAAAGCGAATAGCATATTGGTGAGTAGTGAGTTTGAAAAAGTGATACAACTATCCCCTAAATATACCGGCGAAATCATTTCACTTGACCCATATACTAAGCTATCGAGTGTGTGGGGGTGTTTGGGCTATGCCTATCTGGTAGCGGGTAGAACGGACTCCGCCAAGTGGGCATTCAGCGAGGGAAAACGTAGAGGCGGGTTCTCTGACTTTACTTTGTTTTACTACAGACAAATGTTACTCAGTTGCCCTAAGAACACCATCATGTTTACTTATGGCGACCTAAGCACCATGACGACGTGGTATTTGCAAACGATGGAGCATGTAAGGCCAGACATTACTATTGCCAATATAAGTATGATGCAGATACCCTGGTACAACGTATTCCTCTTCAAGAATGACCCAACGCTTTTCTCTTCTATGGCAGCTGCTGCAGATACCAATACTTATAGATTATGGAACGAGAAAACGGCATCTGTAACAGATAAGAAAACAGGTAAAAAATTAACTTGGCATATACCCAGCAGAGATAATTCAGGATATCTGTATCTCGCAGATTTTGCTTTATTGGATATTATTAAACATAATCAGTTTAACAGGTCTATACATTTTGAGTTGGGTGCTGCCTCTGAATCTATGATAGGTCTTGATGATCATGTAAAAGACTGCCTATACTCCGGCCAGTTAACAACGGAAGTAAAACCACCCAAGGACAAACAACTCATAGATGCGCTGAATGTATTCCCGATGGAGATGATAAAATTGGTAAACCCCAACAGTGATATTGAATTGGTGAATGTAAAAACAATTCAGATTGAGTTTCTGAAAGGAGTGTATAAATTATACATGGATAAGAAGAAAGCAGAAGCAAAGAAATTATACACCGCTTTATCAAAGGGCATACCTGAAAGTCAATACCCCTATGGCGATACCTTAATGGAGCAGTATGCCCGTTATTATGATCAGGAATTTCTAGGGAAGTAAATAAATCACGGCATCACAAACCCATTAAACAAAACAGGCTTCCTTTTACCGGGAAGCCTGTCTGTAATAAACTATAGTTCTTTATGCATGCCCTTTCATATCTGCCATTACCTGCTCTACATTCACACCCAATCCTTTTGCAACAGCATTACCCAGTCTCATATTCATTCTGAAGAAGTGACACAATTGTCTGTTGATGATTATGTCTTTTTTAGGTCCGGCTATGCCACTCATAGCGCCTACAATATTCGATACCAGATTGTGTCGGTCATAATCGGTCATTACTTTATTAAATAATGCTGCAGGTTGGCTGTAGTGGTCATTATCCCCTTCGCCATTACGGTCATACCAATCAGCCACGTTGCTGTCCAACATCACAACAGGCTCTTTATAGTTGCTGTCTGCATAAATATCATCAAAGCTATTGGGGAAATAATTTGGCGCATCTTCACCATTGCCGTTTACATTCATTTGGCCGTCACGCTGGTAATTAGCGGTCATGTACGGGCATCTGTTCACTGGTATCTGTTCATAATTACCACCCAATCTGTGGCGTTGAGCATCGGGGTAAGAGAGTAAACGCCCCTGCAACATTTTATCAGGTGAGTAACCGATACCATCTACTATATGTGCCGGTGCAAATGCAGCCTGCTCCACGTCTGCAAAATAGTTCTTCGGTATTTGGTTGAGTTCCAGCACACCCACATCTATGAGCGGGAAATCGCCATGTGGCCATACCTTAGTCACATCAAACGGATTGAATGAAGTTTCTTTTGATTGTGCAATGGTCATCACCTGTATCTTCATATCCCACTTAGGGAAATCTTTTCTATCAATAGCATCTACCAAATCTCGCTGTGCAAAATCAGCATCTATGCCCTTCATTTCCACTGCTTCACTATTGGTGAAATTCTTGATACCCTGCTGAGTTTTAAAGTGAAACTTTACATATACAACCTCATTGGCGGCATTGATCATTGAAAAGGTATGACTACCAAAACCATCAATATGTCTGTAGCCATACGGAGTGCCGCGATCGCTCATAAGTATGATTACCTGATGCAAACTTTCCGGATTTAAACTCCAGAAATCCCACATCATGGTTGGGCTTTTACAATTTGTTCTCGGGTCTCTTTTTTGTGTGTGAATAAAATCTCCGAATTTCTTAGCATCCTTAATAAAGAAAACCGGTGTGTTATTGCCCACCAGATCCCAGTTACCATCTTCTGTATAGAACTTTAATGCAAAACCTCTTGGGTCACGCTCCGTATCTGCACTACCCTTCTCCCCACCCACGGTGCTGAATCGCTGTAAGAACTTAGTCTGCTTTCCTATCTTATTAAATATTTTAGCTTTCGTGTATTTGGTAATATCGTGTGTCACCGTAAAAGTCCCAAAGGCACCAGTGCCCTTAGCATGAACCACGCGCTCCGGAATACGCTCTCTGTTAAAATGCGCCATTTTTTCATGGAGTATATAATCTTGCAGCAGCAATGGGCCACGCGCTCCGGCACTCAGTGAATTCTCATTTTCAGCATAAGGTCTTCCAGATGCTGTAGTTATTTTTGTTGTTTGTTGTTTTTCGTTTAACATGTGTTATAGTGTTTAAATATTTTAAATATGCTTTTTTGATTTCTTGATTTCTTGATAAAGGTATAGCGACAATATAAAGCTGATAATTACATCTTTCTTATCAAACTATAAGCAAAAACTATAAAAAATTAAAAAATATAGCCGCAGTCTATATAATATCCACTCTTTATACTATCAAAACATAAAAATCGAGCCAATAGATATAATAAGATATACTTCTATAATCACTTACACCTGTTAAGATTAAAATCAATT
>CANGMZ010000166.1 GCA_947454715.1 Chitinophagaceae bacterium | reverse complement strand
TTTATGCATTACCTCAGAGCCCACAAACCTTTAAGCAATTGCTGATGGTGAGTGGCTATGACCGCTATTATCAAATCGTAAAGTGCTTCAGAGATGAAGATTTACGCGCAGACCGCCAGCCGGAATTTACTCAGGTAGACTGCGAAATGGCTTTTGTAGAACAAGAAGATATCTTGAATACATTTGAAGGCTTGTTTAAGCATGTATTCAAAGATGTGAAAGGTGTTGAAATTAAAGAATCATTCCCTAGAATGACTTGGGATGATGCTATGTGGCACTATGGCAATGATAAGCCGGACATTCGTTTTGAGATGAAAATTCAAAACCTGAAGGCTACCAATAATGTACATTGCACAACATTAAATGGAGTTGACTTTAAGGTATTTAACGAAGCTGAGACCATACTGGCAATAGCAGTACCCGGTGCCAGTGAATATACCCGTAAGCAGATTGATGAACTTACGGAGTGGGTAAAACGCCCGCAAATAGGCATGACCGGTGTAATCAACATCAAATGCAATACAGATGGCACCTACAAGAGCAGCGTTGATAAGTTCTTCAATGAAGCACAATTGCAGGAAGTTGCCAATTTTTGCAATGCAAAATCAGGCGATCTCATTTTAGTATTAGCCGGAGCGGAAACAAGAACCAGAAAAGCGATGAGCGAATTGCGCCTGGAAATGGGTAACCGTCTGGGGCTTCGTGATCATGATGTTTACAAACCACTTTGGGTTATCGACTTCCCGCTGTTTGAATTAGATGAAGAAAACAACAGATGGGTTGCCAGACACCACCCGTTCACTTCTCCTAAACCGGAACATATTGACCTCATGAATGACCTGAGTCGTTATGCGGAGATTAAAGCCAATGCTTATGATATAGTATTGAACGGCACAGAGATAGGTGGCGGTTCTATACGTATATACCAGCGAGATTTGCAAGAGAAAATGTTTGCGGCATTGGGAATGAGTAAAGAAGAGGCACAGGAGAAATTCGGTTTCCTTTTGGGTGCATTTGAATATGGTGCGCCACCTCATGGCGGTATTGCTTTCGGGTTCGATAGATTGTGTGCGCTTTTGGGTGGACAAGAAAGTATCCGTGATTTCATTGCCTTCCCTAAAAACAATTCAGGAAGAGATGTTATGCTTGATGCACCTGCGGCAATAGATGAAAGCCAATTAAAAGAACTCAGTCTGAATGTTGTAGAAAAAACCAAGTAATTATTACAAGTTGCTATATAAAAGCCTGCTGAATCTTAAATTGATACAGCAGGCTTTTGCTTTTGTCGATTGTTGTACTAATTTTATAAAAAACATACTCTATGGAAATAATACAAGAATCAATATTCCCGGAAAGACACTTGGAATATGCTACGTTTGGTGGGAGATTTGTTGCCCGGATAATTGATGGATTAGTTATGCTTATACCCGGGGGCATAATAAGCTATATGTTCAGAACAAACTACCCTTCGCTTATCGAAAATATTCCGGGCTTAGTTAAAGCTTCATTGGCTAGTTGGGTAGTCACATGGTTGTATTTTGCGATAATGGAATCCGGTCCAAATCAGGGAACATTTGGTAAAAAAGCTATAGGTATAAAAGTGACCACACTCAACGGAGGTCAACTTACATTCATGCAGGCATCCGGAAGATACTTTGGTAAATTATTATCAGGTCTTATTATATACATAGGTTATTTCATGATGCTTTGGGACGACAGAAACCAAACTCTTCATGATAAAATGGCCGGTGCTGTAGTAGTAAAAAGCTACTAAACAAATAATACAATAAACAGAAAAGCCTGCTGAGATGAATAATAATCTCAGCAGGCTTTTATTTTGAGAACTTCCTATTTTTTTTTACAAACAATGACTATCTGTGCACCAAAATATTTTTTGAGCGGGTAAATCATTTCCATTACCGGCTGAAAGAAATAAATAATACGTGTCAATAATGTAGGAAAGAAAAACGGAACAAATCCTATATAATCAACTGACTCTATTTCAAAGCCGCTTTCTACACACCATTGTTTCAGCAAACTACAGGTAAATGAACGTTCTTCATGTTCTATATGGTATTGAGAATTTTTCTCAATCATTTTAAGAATGGGATTGTTCCCGTTTGGCTCTACAATAACAAGTCTATCAGCCATGATACCGGAATTTTCAATTGCCAATTGAGGATCATTCAAGTGATGCAACACCCCACGAATAATGGAAATATCAAACTTCTGATTAGGGAAAGTAGATGCGTCCAAAATGTTACCCTCAAAAAATGCGATGTCTTTGTACTTGCCTGCTGCAATCTTAATAGCTACTGCTGCGGGGTCGAATCCGGTTATTTTTATTTCCGGCCTTGCCTGGTGTATCTCATTGGTATAACTACCATCTCCTGCCCCAACGTCTACAAGTGTATTTACCCCCTTAGGAATTGATTTAAGAATGGCTTCACTCATCCGCTTGTTAGCCAATAAAGAAGAAAGCTTTGCATTGGTTGTGTACATGTAGCCCTCATTAGATGCTACGTCTGCATTGAAAACATCTACATTCTTCTTTAAACTATTCATTTACCACGTTTTTGTGGTAAAACTATAAATAGAAATCTCTATTTACAACTAAAAAATAAATATAATTAAAAACAATATAATTAATTAAATGAGATAAAATCAACTACATAAGTGATATAAATACATGCAAAAAGCAGAATATTATATTCTTAAAACTCAACATTAAATCCGACAACCAGTTTCCCATTTTTATTAAAATCAGCAACCGGAGTAATGTGATAGAAATACCCCGTGTTGATTGTAAAATAATACACATTGAGATATTTTAGTCTTATAATATCATTGAGTAATAAACCAACCTCATGGTACGCATTATCCGGCACCGCAAAAGCTACTTTGTGCTGCGCTTCAGGATGTTGTAGTGTACCGTAAAGCATATCATATTGCAGTCCTATGTAGGGTGTGGAACTGATTGATGAATACGGCACCTGTAACTTAAACAGCTTTCTATCAAAATCATGTCGTACAATAACATTCACAAACTGATCAGTATAATATCCATAAGGGAACATAGTTATCATTCCACCAAAAGCATAAACAGATAAACCGTCATTATTTTGCTGATCATATCTGTATCCATTGCCCGCAAATAGTTTACTTAATGGCAACGGATCATTACTCCAGAGCTTACCCGCACTAATCAGGAAACGTTCATTACCTATTCTGTTGATATGTTTTTGCCATGCTAAAGCAGTTACAGCCTGTGTATAAGGAATATCATTCCCACCTGCCTGCAAAACACCTGACGTAAGCTTACCATACCAAATTGGGTATTTGCTCCCTAATGAATAATAAGTACTAAAAAATGGCGCACTCCGTTCTGCAAAGGCATACCTAAGATTAAGAGAAACTTCTTTGGCAGTAAATGAAGTATATTCTGATCCTTTATATGCAAATGAATAGATGTATTTTGGTATCATCTCCTGTTTGCGTCCAGTCAATTCTACTGACCAGTAACCTAATCGCTTTTTAACTCCCAGAGCGTAAGTTTTAACCTGTTCTACTCTATTCAATAAATATGAATTGAGATAATTTTTATCCAAATCGCTATTTATATGTACCCTACCCGGGTCATTCAAATCATCAGAATATCCGGCTTTTAAAACAAATTCTTTGTGCTTATCCGCGTATAGTTCAGCGAATGCACCATACTTCCAGTGCACATCTCCAAAACCATAACCAGCCCATGCACCAACTGACAACCAGCGTATTAGACGTTCATTGGTCTGCAGGCCAAAACCCGCCCTGATATTTTCATAATAATTAGAACTGAATAGACGATTCAAGTTAATATCAACCTTACCAATTGGCACCTTGGCCTCCGGCAATTTGGAGAGATAACTCATGAACCGGTCAAAATGCTTCGCGTCACCAAAACTATCTATCATTACATAAGTTCGGACTTCTTTTCTATTTAATGCTTCAGGACGCATAATTTTCCAAACCGTATCTGGCAATTCATCTGCCTCGGGTAATAACCTTACCGTATGTGCCTTATCAAAACGAAAAACCTTATCTTCTTTAAATGATACTGAATCTATAGATGAATTTCCTTTTAAGTGATAGGTAATAGATGACTTTTTCGTTTTTTGCTCCCAATCTATGATATAGTTAAGATGTACGGGAAACCAATGTGTTTGACCATTGGCTGTGATTTTATCATACTGCTGCTCAATACGTACATTTCTGTGTAGCGTAGTATCTACTGCACAACCAATAAAATTAGAAATTGCAAAACCACCGGAGTTAATGTAGATACTACCGCTTAAATGGTCATAATTACCGGCTCTGGGCTTAAAGCTGAGTACCCATATAGTATCATTATCTTTTACAAACTCTTCCTTCAAATCAAATTTATAATACTGTTCGTAACCACGACTAACCGGGTTATGGTAATCCTTGCCATTGAGCGATATATAGTCTGTATATGCATGAAAAGGCAACACATCGGTAATCAATCCGGTGAACATTGATTTTTTCAAGCCTGAGAAACGAGAACCTATCACCTCTTCCTGTAACTGCTGCGGTCGCTTCCAGGTACGAATACTGTATGTTTCTGACATGAGCAAGTGTTGCGCCTCCATCATAGATTTGAATTCACGTATATCCTTGCCAGTATCTTTCATTATTGAATCAGGTAAAGAAATGTCTGCCAGCATCTTATAATAAACCTTACATCTGTACCATTCATATTTGTCCGGATTATTATCATTTTTATTGGCAATTGTAATATTTAAAATTCTTCTTATTTTATCATATGGTGGTTTTATTACTACCTCCGTGAGTCCTTTACTGATAGGAGAAAGATAAATTTTGTCACTTTTAAGCGGTAAATCAATTCGCTTGTTTTCATACCCCATACACGATATTTCTATCCATTTCAGGTCTTTTTCGGTATTATCAATTTTGAATTTACCGTCGAGGTCTGCAATTGTGCCCCTACCTGTAGCTGCATATTTTATAGTAGCAAACGGAATAGGCTTGTGATCTAAAGCATCTAAGACAGTTGCCACCTGCCCGGCAAACGATTGCTTACCTGATATCAAAAAAAGAAATGAGAAAACGAAAGACAGATAAAATCTATTCATTGCGGTTAACTGAGCAAAAATTGTTGTAAAATAATATTTTGTTTTATTATTGAGCTTAGTATCTTTATGCTGGTAAAATAAATATTTATGAAAAAGGTTCTATTCTCTATCGTCGCCGTTGTCGCATCATGTACTTTTTTTGCATGTAGTAATGGTGATTACTTAGCCAACCCAACAACCGCAGCTAATAATAGTGTAAATCCACTGAATGTATTAGACTCTGCAGGCTTTAACTGGTCTGGTACAGATGCTGTAAGCTGCAATATTGATGGTAACTATTTCAATGTTGACTCCACAAAAGTAACGTTTACCTTAACCTCGTCAGGAACGAATGTTATCACTGCTTTTGTTGGCCCTTCACACGGATTTACATTTAATTTTAACGATGTATATGCGGGTAATATTTATCCGATTAGTCTAACATCGACAGGCGGAATTGACTTAACTCGTTATATCTCTTATACTGACAGCCCATCAACCGGCCCTAGGACGTTTTACAGCTATCTGGGCAATGTAGGACAGGTGCAGATATTGAGAAACGATCCGCAAAGAATAATAGGTAAATTTCATTTTCAAGGGATTGATCATAAAAATGGTACACTCATCAATGTATCAAATGGCTGGTTCAACATAGGAAAATAATCATTAATTATATTATTGAGAAGCCCTGCGTTAAGCGGGGCTTTTTAGATTAATAAAAGGGCCTTGTGTCGATGATGTAACAACTGAAATTGCATCAATCGTTCATTCATTTTAATCATTCTTTACATTACTTTTGAAAAGCAATGAGTCTGTTTCGTAAAAAATCTGTTGACGTAATTATAAAAGAAGCTGCCGAAGGTC
>CANGMZ010000165.1 GCA_947454715.1 Chitinophagaceae bacterium | reverse complement strand
TGGCCTGTGGTATCATGGGCATATAAATGATGACTGTTGTAGCCTCTCCTACTCCAAGATTGCGCAAACCGGCTGCGAATTTGGAAACCTGATCGAGCAGTGTTTTATAGGTGATGTATTCTATTTTGTTGGTAAACGGAGAGTCGTATATGATAGCATTTTGAAGCCCTCGCCCTTGTAACACATGATTATCTAAACATAGCTCACTCATGTTTAAAGTGCCGTCAGTAAACCATTTATGGTGACCATTTGCCTCTTTACATATCTCGGTCGGATGTTTACTCCATGCGAGCGCATTCGCTTGCTCTTTCCAAAACTCTTCTTTGTTATTAATGCTGGCGTCGTAGAACTGCTGATACGTCATAAAACAAGTTATTTATAAACCATCTGTAAACAGTTTAAAGTTAACTTGTTTGAAGAACGAATAAATAAAATCTATACCAAATAACCAAGATGAAAACGGGCGGATTAATTACGGTGTTCCCAGCAGTGAATTCACCTCTTTCATAAGATTGCGTGTAGAGAACGGCTTGCTGATAAACAAAGCTGCACCAAGATCATAACCCTTCTGGATATCTGCTTCTTTTGTTTTTGCACTTAAAAACACAACAATAATATCTTTAAGTTTTGGTGTTTTCTTGATGTATTCACAAATAGAATAGCCATCAACATCAGGCATCATAATGTCAAGCAATATTAAATCAGGCACTGTTGAATTAATAAAATCCAGTGCTTCTGTACCATTGCGTGCCACCATTACATTATTGCCCCCCTTTTTCATAAGGAACTCTAATGACATCAGGATATACGGATCATCATCAACAACCAGTATTTTTTTCATGGTGGCAAAGTTACATATTGACCGCTATATGCAATGCGATTAGGTGTATGGCAATGAAAAAATAAACTTAGATCCTAACCCCGGAGCACTTTCTACCCATATACGGCCATTATGCATATCTATTATCTTTTTACTGATAGCCAGCCCGAGCCCACTTCCTTCCGGTTTTTGTATTGTCTGATTTTTTGCCTGAAAGAATTTATCGAAAATCAACTCTTTAACCTCGGCCGGCACTCCCTTTCCGTTATCTTCTATCCATACCTGAAGCTCTTCATACTCCACTCTTACCTTGATCGTTATTAACCCTCTTCCTTCGGGAACAAATTTTATGGCATTAGAGATAAGGTTATACAGCACTTGCTTAATCAGATCTTTATCACACAATACTAAGTACATACTATCATGTGAATAGAATGTAAGTTCACTCCCTTTCTCATCAGATAGCGGCCTTAGGGCATGTACAACATCCCATATCAATTCGTCAATATTGACCACCGAAGTGTGCAACTTTTGTCTGCCGGATTCATACCGCTCCAGGTTCAATACTTGCGTTATTAAATGACTCAGCCGTTCGGTTTCATTGACTATAGATGACAGATAATGATTGCGCATTTCTTCTTCCATATCCTGATTATCGAAAACAATTTCAGACATTGCCCGGATAGAAGTAAGCGGAGTGCGTAGCTCATGGGTTACGGTATACAGAAATTCGTCTTTTAGAATATCCATCTGTTTGAGCTGCTCATTGGCTGCCGTCAACATCTCTGTTGCCTTTGTCAACTCCAAAGATTTTTTGCGCAACTCCTTATTCACCTCCAATGCCTGTTGCGACTCTTTCACAATATTCAATACCTGATCTATACTGATAAGCTCTTCTTTGGTGACACTTCTTACCATAAGCCTTGCAGATGCAGAGCCGATAACACCGGAGAGTATACGCTCTGAAAATGCGACCATTCTGGCATCGGCAAAACTACTCTCCAGAGGGATTTTATTTCTGTTGGCGTAAGAAACAATCAGCTTCTGAGATCTGTCTGCACCTAAAAAGTTGGCCAACAGCGACCTGATGTCCTTCATATATGCTGTTCCCTTCCATATTGTACTTTGTTCCGGGTTATTTGTATGTCTGAAAATATCTACAAACAATTCTGCCTGATATATCTCTTGCGCATTACCCTTAGTGTTAGCGGAAACAACAATGTAGGTAAGTGCATTTAAAAACATACTCCAGAAAAACGAATGCGCTATCGGCCCCATACCATCGAGCCCTAAAAGTGCATAAGGTCGCAACAACTCACACCCGAATAGGCCATGCAACATTATATTGCTTTCTGCTGGCGAGCCACTATTAAGGAATGTAGGTAAAACCAGTGTATAGAACCAAATACAAAAACCGACAACTATAGATGCAACTGCGCCCTTCCTTGTGCCTGCCTTCCAGTATAAGCCACCTAATAGTGCCGGTGCAAACTGTGCAACTGCAGAAAATGAGACTAAACCAATAGACACTAAGGATGCATGTTGTGCTATTGTCTTCTCATAAACATAGGAAAGCAACAACAAAATTGTAATACTGCCCCTTCTTGAATTGATAATGGATTTGAACAACGAACGTTCTGTGCCGCTTGTACCCGGTGATGAAAACAATAACGGCAAGAACAAGTGATTACTCACCATAGTTGACAAAGCAATTGTCTCAACAATAATCATGCTGATAGCTGCAGAAAAGCCTCCGATAAATATGAATAAACCTAGCAGATTGTGACCATAATGTAACGGGAGTGCCAATACATAAGAGTCCGCATCTACCCCGCCCAGTGCAGGCGTAAGCATACCCGCTAAAGCAATAGGCACAACAAATATGTTTATGATAAGCAGATATACAGGAAATAACCAAATAGCCTTCTTCAAGTGCTGCTCCTGCACATTTTCTACAACACTCACCTGAAACTGACGGGGCAATAATATAGCAGCAAACATAGACAACAGCATAGTTGCTGTCCAACCGGAGAATGTGCCATTATTACCGAAGACAAATAGATCTTTTAGTGCCGGCTGCTGTGCCGCTTTTTCAAAAATATCACCCAGTCCATTAAACAAACCGTAAGTAACAAACAAGCCTGCTGCTACAAATGCTATCAGCTTAACAATACTTTCCACTGCTATTGAAGCTACCAAACCCGAGTGTTTCTCAGATGCATCAACAGAGCGGGTGCCAAAGAGAATGATAAAGCAAATAAGAATAAGTGTAATGTAGAACGTGATATCTTTATAAAAATACAGAAGGTTGCTCTCCACCCCCTTATTACCGGAAAGCACATTAAAACTGCTGGTTATGGCCTTTAACTGCAACGATATGTAGGGAATAAGACCCACCACACAAAATAAGGTAACAATTATACCCAACGACACATTTTTACCATAACGGGTGGCAATAAAATCAGCAATACTATTAATGCGCTGCGACTTACAAATGCGAAGTATTTTTCTGACAACGGGGTAAAAGAATGTGCATGCTATAGTTGGACCTATATATACACCCAAAAACTCCATACCCTGCGTGCCCACTCTGCCCACACTACCGTAGTAGGTCCAAGCAGTACAATAAACTGACATTGATAAAGCATATACCCAGGGACTATTGACCACATTGATATTATGCTTCAGCTTGTATTCAGCAAAATAGGCTATGCCGAATAACAACAAAAGATAAATGATACCGCAGATTATGATAACTAAATAGCTCATCAGGAAAATCTTTATTCTTTATCAGATTTAGTTTTCCTCATCTCTGCTGTAAAAAACAAGATGGCAATAGCAATGATCCATGTAATGAACAAATAAGAGAATATAGGTGGTATAGAAGAACCTCCGCTCTTTTTGTCTGCAATCGACAAAAACGGATAGGTGTATATGAGGATGAGTATAAAACCCAACATCCAAATATTTCTGTACTTCTTAGTTTTCTCCATTCTTTACCTGTTTAAAATAAATAAAACATAGTTTGAATAATTGTTACAAATTACTCAAACTATGTTACTCCTTGTCATTTTTATCTGCTATTCTTCCGGCAGTTTATCGTATTCTCCTTTTAATGCATAGTAGCCGAAAATCATCAGCCCTATGGCAATAGGTGTGAACACCAATATAATGATTAGCCAAGGTATTGGCTTATTAATATCAGACTTGCCATTAAGGTCTATATTAGCAATAGCAGAATGTACCAGTAGATAAATAATAGCAGGTCCTAACAGAAACCAAACTACACCCAGCATTTTTTTAAGACTATTCATAAATTGATTTTTTGTAGTGAATGATATTTTAGTCTTCGGTTGTTGTTTTATTAGAGACATAGAGCACCCCGATAACCAAGCTCAGTGCAGCAACGCCTATAGGATACCAAAGTCCGGATAAATGGTCTGTCCCTTTTACTGTAGTTATTAGCGTAGCTACAAATGGCACCAGCCCACCAAATATACCATTACCAATGTGATATGGCAGTGACATAGAAGTGTAACGAATTTTTGTAGGGAATAACTCAACCAAGAATGCTGCCACAGGACCATAAACCATAGTCACAAAAAGCAACATCGTACCTACAAGAAACACCAATGTCCAGTAGTCTGTTGTTGATATGATCATCTCCTTCTTTATTTCAGCCGGAGGAGCAGTAACACCCACTACTCCCATTATTGTTACTTTCTTAGTTATTTTATAATGGCTACCATCGCTATACACTTTTGTTGTGTCATAGGTTATTAAACTATCTGTAGTGCTACCTTTTACTAAAGCACGCTTCTCGCTAAATTGTCTTTCCGCAACAACCTCAGTTTTGTGAGCAGGCGCACAAGTAGTGTAAATTTTATCGAACAACGGTCTGTAAAAGAGCACACCCAACAGCATACCTACCAACATAATGTTTTTCCTTCCAATCTTATCAGACAAAGAACCAAAAATGATAAAGAATGGAGTAGCTAACACCAATGATATAAGGATGATTGTATTTGCTTGCTCATACTCAACATTACACTTGGTAAGTATAAAACTCTGCGCATAGAATTGCCCCGTATACCAAATAACGCCTTGTCCCATTGTTATACCAAACAATGCCAATAATACCATTTTGAAATTAGCCTTATTACCAAAGCTCTCTTTTAACGGATTCTTTGACACCTTTCCTTCTGATTTCAACTTAGCGAATAAGGGTGATTCATGCATCTTCAAGCGGATGACTATAGACACCCCTACCAGTAATATAGATAGCAGGAATGGGTAACGCCAGCCATCGCCTTTCGTAAACTCTTCAACACCTACCAGCCTGCGGATAGACAATATCACAACCAGTGACAGCAACAGCCCCAAAGTGGCTGTAGTCTGAATCCAGCTAGTATAAAAACCACGACGGTTTGCAGGGGCATGTTCTGCTACATAAGTTGCAGCACCTCCATATTCACCACCTAGTGCCAAACCTTGCAGCAACCTGAGTATAAGTACTAAGAATGGAGCCCATGCGCCAATGGTTGCATAAGATGGCACACAACCTATAAGGAATGTGGAGCCACCCATAAGTACCAATGTAAGCAGGAAGGTATACTTTCGACCAATCAAATCTCCCAAACGGCCGAAAACTAATGCACCGAAGGGTCTGACTATAAAGCCGGCTGCAAATGTTGCCAATGTAGACAACAAAGCTGCTGTTGGGTTTGCCGACGGGAAGAATTTACTAGCAATAATGGTAGACAAACTACCGAATATAAAAAAGTCATACCATTCTATAAGTGTACCCACAGATGATGCGGATATTACTTTCCAAATATTGCTTTGCGGTATTAGTTCATTTTGTTTCATACGCTCTTTATTTGAGTGTGACTATAAAAATATTTGTAGTTGTGCCAATATTTCTCCCTTGCTGGTCATTACTTGCTTAGTAATGCTGCTGTACAAATCTCTGTTACTGTACTGCAATGTTATTTTGGCATTATGACCATCTAACAACAAATTAGCACCTGCATCCCAATAGCTGCCGGGAGTATTCAATGCATCAAGATTCTTGTATGTATATGCTGCGAACGGCTGTAAACGGAACTTCTTAGAAATCCCTCTTGGCAATAAGAAACCTGCCTGAGTATACCAGATACTTCCTGTCCCTGTTAAAACGCGGCTGTTGCCATACCCTTCAAGTGCAGTTGTTCCTTTGAATAGATCATCCTTTGC